>JBGQGI010000140.1:0-5208 GCA_041497375.1 Candidatus Dormibacteraceae bacterium
CCGTTGGTCAGCACCACGTTGCGCTCCCGGAGAATGTCAAGCGGCCAGCCGTCCACGCCGGTCGCGGCGGACGTCACCCACTTGAGATCGGTGCCGGCCTTGAAGACCCTGTCGATGTCGGTGAGCCCGAAGTGGACCCACACGACCTCGGCGCCGGGCATCGCCGCGAGGCAGGTGTCGGTGTCGGTGTACCAGGCGATCTCAGGATCGGAGGGAAGGCGAGAAAGCACGGGCTTGAGGCGCTCAGGCAGGACAACTTTCACCTGTATATAGTCCCCGCTCCCCGGGGCACATCGCCGGGGGATCCGACCATTTGTGCCCTTTTGGCTACTTGGGCTTGCACGCACTGGGTTGTGCAAGTCCTCGCCAAGCCCCCCGTTAGACCTTCTAGACGGCTACACAAAGTGGCCGCCCGTCTGTTAAGGTGTCGATTCTTCGGTTCCTGAGCGGTCCCGCACTGCGTCCCCGCTTCGAGCTCAGGCCTGAACAGCGCCCCAGGGGTAGGGCGACTTCAAGCTAGGGGAGCGCAAGGGGTTTTGGGTCCACTGTTTCGCGCAGTCCTCGTCTGGACCGTCGTCCTGACCGGCGTCATCCTGCCGCGCGTGGACGCCGCGACCATGCCCCCACCGGCCGTAGCCGTC
Source organism: Candidatus Dormibacteraceae bacterium (assembly GCA_041497375.1). Classification (GTDB taxonomy): domain Bacteria; phylum Chloroflexota; class Dormibacteria; order Dormibacterales; family Dormibacteraceae; genus Palsa-872. The sequence continues at coordinate 642 of JBGQGI010000140.1, forward strand.
ACCCAGCTCAACTCCTACGACCGCCAGTCGATCGTCAGCCAGGTCCGCGACCAGCGCGCAGAGGCCGCCCAGGATGCGCAGGTCCAGGCCTGGACCAAGGCGCTGCAGCAGGGGATGGCCAAGTACGAGGCGCAGCTCAAGGTGCTGGCCGCGGCTAAGGCCCAGGCGGCCGCCTACGCGGCCCTCTCCAACCACGCGCCGCCGCCGCCCTACATCGCCAAGATCATCAACGACGCCTTCAGTCCCCTGGGGGCGCGGGCCGTCCAGTGGGCGATCAACGTCGCCTATTGCGAGTCCCGCTACCACCCGAACTCGGTCAACACCGACAGCGGCGCGACCGGCCTGTTCCAGTTCATGGCCAGCACGTGGTCGGGCACCCCGTGGGCGAGCAAGTCGCGCTTCGACCCGGTCGCCAACGCGCAGGCAGCCGCCTGGCTCTACAAGACCTACGGCCCCGGCCGCTGGAGCTGCCAGGGCTAAGGCGGCTCGCTCTCAGCCATTTGGGCACAGATGGTCGCATCCGTGCGATTCAGCAGCGTCATTAGGGCTCATGTGGTCGCATCCGCGCCGGCCGCCGGTGAGAGCTGGCTGTACTACTGCCCGCTAGATGTGAGCTGGTAGATCGGCTGCTTGGTGGTCATGCCCTTGAGCACCAGCGGTTCGAAGTCGATCACCTCGACGTCGGTCGCCAGCAGGTTGCGCGTCGTCTCGGACATCAGGACTTTGGCGGGCCGGACCTTGGACAGGTAGGAGCAGTTGTTGACAGGCACCCCGATCAGGGTGAACTCGAGGCGCTTTTCCGACCCCACGTGGCCGGCCACGACCTCACCCGTGTCGAGCCCGATCCCCACGGCGATCTGCGGCTTGCCCATGTCAGTGAGCTCTTTGTTCAGGACGTCGATCTCCCTGAGCATCGCCCGCGCTGCCGCGAGAGCACGCTGGGCGTGATCGATGAGTGGGTTTGGCGCCCCGAAGACGACGAGCATGCCGTCGCCCTGGAACTTGTCGATGTTTCCACCATGCTCGAGGACCGCGTCGATCATCCGCGCGAAGTAGTCGTTGAGGAACCGCACGAGCTCCTCGGCCTCCATCGACTGCGACAGGGCTGAGAATCCGGCGATGTCGGAGTTCAGCATCGTCACCTGGAGCCGCTCGCCCGGCAGGAACTTGGTCTCGCGGTCGGAGCGGGCGAGAACGTAATCGGTGACCTGCTTGTTGACGTAAAGCTCGAACAGCTGGCGCAGGAACTCCGAGCGCTCGTACTGCCTCGCGTTGTCGATCGCGATGGCGGCGAGGTCGGCGATCGCCTGCAGGAACTCCTTGTCCTTCTCCTCGAAGACAGAGGCTCGGAAGGGGTTGTCGACATAGACCGCTCCGATGACGCTGCCCTTGGTCACCAGGGGCACGGCGATGATCGATCGCAGGTTTTGCAGGATGACCGACTGTTGGCCCTTGAATCGGTCGTCGAGCGAGGCGTCGGTGGACACGACGGCGTTACCCGTCCTTACGACGTGCTCGATGACGGTTCGGGAGCCCAGGAACTCCTTGGACTTCTCGGGGTCGGCGTCCCCGCCGGACATCTGGACGGCCATCGTGCCCGTGGCGTCGACGAGGACGATGAAGCCTCGGGACGCCTTCATCAGGGAGATCACCCGATCCATGACCCTCTGGAGGACGACGTCCACCTCGAGAGAGGAGCTGAGGTCTCGCGCGAGCTCGTAGAAGATGCGATCGCGCATGCCGAGATCTGCCTCCTGAAGCATGGCCACGGGCAGTGTAACGACGGGTATCGAGCGTTCCTGCGCGTTTCGGACCCCAATCTGGGGCACCGGTAAACTCGATTCCCCATGTCCTCCGGCGATTCCCCCACGCCCAACGCCGACGCCCTCCTGGACGGCCTCAACCCGCCCCAGCGAGAGGCCGTCATGCACGAGGACGGCCCCCTGCTGATCTTCGCGGGCGCGGGAAGCGGCAAGACCAGGGTGCTGACGGCCCGCATCGCCTACCTGATCGCGACTCACCAGGTGTGGCCGGACCGCCTCCTCGCCGTCACCTTCACCAACAAGGCGGCAAAGGAGATGCGCAGCCGCGTCGAGCACCTGGTGGGCGAGGGGGCGGGGAAGATGTGGGTGGGCACCTTCCATTCGACCGCGGTCAAGATCCTGCGCCGCGACGCCCACCGAATCGGCATCGTCCCGAGCTTCGTGATCTTCGATGAGGACGACACCCGCGCCGCATTGCGACGCGTCCTGGACGAGCTGAAGCTCGACCAGAAGCGCTATCCAGTGGCGGCCCTCAGCAACGCGATCTCGGCGGCGAAGAACGAGCTCAAGGGGCCCGCGGACTACCCGAACCGCAGCTACCACGACGAGATAGTCCGCCGCGTCTATGAGTCGTACCAGGAGCTCTTGCGCCGCTCCGGCGGCCTCGACTTCGACGACCTGATCATGAAGCTGGTCGAGCTCTTCAACACCGATGACGAGGCGCTCGACAAATGGCGCGATCGATTCCGCCATGTGTTGGTGGATGAGTACCAGGACACCAACCGCGCGCAATACGTGCTGGTCAACCAACTGGCGGCCGAGCACCGCAACGTCGTGGTGGTCGGCGACGACGACCAGTCCATCTACAGGTTCCGAGGCGCCGACGTCCGCAACATCCTCGACTTCCGAAAGGACTATCCCGATGCGCACGTGGTGCGCCTGGAGCAGAACTACCGCTCGAGCCAGGCCATCCTGGACGCGGCATACAGCGTCATCCGCACCAACCCGGAGCGCGCCGAGAAGAAGTTGTGGACCGAGCGTGCGGGCGGCGAGAAGGTGTGCGCGACGCAGGCGTACAACGAGGTGGAGGAGGCGGAGTTCGTCGCCGACGAGATAGAGCGCCTGCGCAAGACCGAAAAGCGCGGTTACTCCGATTTCGCGGTCCTCTATCGCACCAACGCGCAGTCGCGTTCCTTCGAGGATGTGCTCGCGCGCCGGCGCATCCCGTATCGGCTCGTGGGCGGCGTGCGGTTCTGGGAGCGCCGCGAGGTCAAGGACGTGGTCGCCTACCTGCGCTTCTGCTTCAACCCGCGCGACGCGTTGAGCTTCGCGCGCATCGTGTCGGTGCCGCCACGCAAGATCGGCAACGTCACCGTCGATGCGCTAGGCGCTTACGCGCGCGACACCGAGGCGGACCTGCTCGCCGTCCTCGCCGACCCGGCGCGCGTGCCCAACCTGCCGCGCGCAGCCATCGATCCTTTGAGGAAGTTCCGCACCCAGCTCGAGTCGCTCCGGTCGGTGATGGGCGTCCTGCGCCCGAGCGAGCTGCTCGACCACGTGATCGAGGTGATGGGGCTCAAGGCGCACTACCTCGACGGGACGCCGCAGGGCGAGGCGCGGATCGAGAACCTCAACGAGCTTCGCGGCCTCGCCGAAAGCTTCGACGACCGATCGCCCGACCAGGGCCTCGAGGACTTTCTCGCCGAGGTGGCGCTGGTCTCGGACGTCGACGCCTACGACGAGAACGGCGAGGGCGTCACCCTCATCACCCTGCACATGGTCAAGGGCCTCGAGTTTCCTGTCGTCTTCATGGTCGGCATGGAAGAGGGTCTGCTGCCGCACCAGCGCGCGCTCGACGAGCGCGAGGAGAACCCGTCGGCGGTCGGCGCCGCGACCGAGATGGCCGAGGAGCGCCGCCTGTGCTATGTGGGCATGACGCGCGCCAAGGACCGGCTGTATCTGAGCTGCGCCTTCCGCCGGCACCTGTACGGGCGGTCGCAGCCGGCGTTCCCGAGCCGCTTTCTCACCGAGATCCCGCAGTCGATGCTGTCCGCGCCGCGGGGCAGCGCGCCCGTGGCTCCGCCGCGCCAGGGATATAAGGAGAGGTACCAGGAGCTCCAGGTCCAGGCGGCGCCCGCCGCCCCGCCCGTTCAGCGCTTCTCGAGCGGCGACCGGGTGTCGCACCCGGCGTTCGGCAGCGGCGTCGTGGTCAAGAGCACGCTCACCCGCACCGACGAGGAGCTGGTGATCAAGTTCGACAAGGTGGGGCTCAAAATCCTTTCCGGCATGATCGCGCCCCTGACGAAGTGAGCAAGCGCAAGAAAATCGTCGACCCCGAAGTGCGGTCGAACGATCTGCGCGAGCAGATCCGCAAGCACGAGCACGCCTACTACGTGCTCGACCGGCCCGAGGTCAGCGACGCCGAGTTCGATGCGCTTTTCCTCGAGCTGCGGCGCCTCGAGGACGAGCACCCCGAGCTCGTGACCCCCGACTCGCCCACACAGCGCGTGGGCGGTGAGGCCTCGGAGCAGTTCGCCAAGGTGCGCCACCGCTCGCCGATGCTGAGCTTGCAGAACGCCTTCGACGAGGACGAGATCCGCGCCTTCGACACACGGGTGCGTGGGGTGGTCGGAGACAAGGTCACGTACTGCGCGGAGCTGAAGATCGACGGGCTTGCGATCAGCCTCACATATGAGAAAGGAAGGCTGAAGCGGGCCGCCACACGCGGCGACGGCACCGTGGGCGAGGACGTGACCGCCAACCTCCGGACGATCAGGAGCGTGCCGCTTTCGATCACGGCCGTC
>JBGQGI010000141.1:0-5142 GCA_041497375.1 Candidatus Dormibacteraceae bacterium
CTTCGCACAGCAATGCACGGGCCATCGTCCCGGGCGACAGGCAGATCACCGATGCGACCGCGGCCGAGGTGGCGCGTCGAGGCGGCATCCTCGGTGTGAGCTTCTATCAACCGCACCTGCGCTTGTCGGGCCGCGCGTCGCTCGACGATGTGGTGCGCCATGTGGTGCACCTGGCGCGCGCGGCAGGCGGGCCGGAGCACGTCGGCCTGGGCACCGACCTGGACGGAGGATTCGATTCGAGACACGCGCCCATATCGAGCCTGGGCCGGCTCAAAGACCTGTCGGTCAGCCTCCGGAAGCACTTCAGCCGCACCCAGGTCGAGGGCGTCATGGGGACGAACTGGCTCGGATTCTTGGCTCGCGCCCTCCCGGACTGACGAGACGGTGCGCTACAGAGAGCTCACCAGCTGCTTGGCGCTCATGAAAGCGAACCCCATGCCGTGTCCGTTGTAACCGGCGCACAGATACACGTTGGGCATGCCATCGACAGGGCCGACAAGAGGTAGGCCGGACTCCGTGAACCCCATCGTTCCCGCCCAGCGGTGGGTGACCTCGCTGCCCGCTCCGAGCTGTCGCAAATGAGCCTCAACGTGGCTCTGAATCGCGGGCGTCGGCCGCTCGTCGTAGCCGACCTCGACGTCATACGCGGTGTCGCGCCACCCGCCGATCAGCACCTCACCGGTGGGCAGCTGCCGCCAGTAGCGATAACCGAAATGCGAGTAGGTCGGCTGGTCGCACAGGCGAGCGGCCTCTTGTCCTGACGCCAGCATCTGGGCGCGTCGCGGTTGAATCGCAACTTGAGGCAGCAGTTGAGGGGTGTACGCGTTGGTCGCCAGGATCACGCAGCCGGCGCGGCACTCGCGGCCCTCCGCATGCACCAGCACGTCTCCGGACCGGGGCTCGACAGCCGTGACCTCCACGCCCTCGCGGATTGATCCCGGCGCTGCCTGGCGGGCGAAAGCCGCGACCAGCAGGGAAGGCGTGACCTCGCCATCGCCAGGATTGCTGAGCCGGCTGCCGTCCCAAGAGCACTGAAAGCCGTCCTCGGTCATCAGCTCTGCAGACTCAGCGAGGTGCTGGGCCTCCTTCGGCCCGGACGCGAGCACCACGCTGCCTGAGCGCCGGTAACCGATCTCCTGGCCGGCAATCGCAGCGATCTCCTCGATGTGGTTTTCCGCGGTCATGGTCCAGATGTCGCGGGTCCTGGCGCGTCCGAAGATCCGAACCGCCTCCGCGTAGCAATCGGCGACTCCCGCGAGCAAGAAGCCCGCATTGCGGCCACTGGCCCCGGCGGCAAGGTGATGTCGCTCCACGAGCACCGCATCGATGCCGGCCTTGGCGAGATGGTGCATGAGGCTGACCCCGGTGATGCCGCCGCCGATGACCAGGACGTCGGCGCGATCGGGCAGCCGGCCCGGGTACCTGTCGGGTGCCACGGGCCAGTAAGGCGTGCCGGTGCTCATCGGACCGCCGGCTGCCGGCCGGACGGTTGGATCATGTGACCGCATACCATTTACGTGCCACATGGATTTTGAGAGCTACGACGTCCTGGTTGTCGGCGGAGGGCTCGCCGGCATCAGGGCAGCGATAGCCGTGGTCGAGACCAACCCGCGGCTCAAGGTCGCCCTGGTCTCGAAGGTTTATCCCATGCGCAGCCACACGGTCTCGGCCGAGGGAGGCGCCGCGGCCGTGCTCCGGCCCGAGGACAGCTACGAGACCCACGCGTTCGACACCATCAAGGGTTCCGACTACCTGGCCGACCAGGACGTGGTAGAGGCCTTCGTGCGCGAGGCCCCGATCGAGGTGATCCAGATGGAGCACTGGGGTTGCCCGTGGAGCCGGGACCCGGACGGGAAGGTCTCGGTCCGACCATTCGGTGGGATGACCACGTGGCGCACCTGCTTCGCAGCAGACAAGTCCGGCTTTCACATGCTGCACACGGTCTTCCAGACCTCCCTCAAGTACCCGCAGATCCATCGTCACGACGAAGCGTTCGTGACCAAGCTCATCGTCGAGGACGGACGATGCGTCGGCGTGGTGGCGATCGACATGCGGAGCGGGCGGTTCGACGCTATAACCGCCAAGGCTGTGATCCTGGCCACCGGGGGCATGGGCCGCGTATATGCCTTCACCACCAACGGCAACATCTGCACTGGTGATGGCATGGCGCTCTCTTATCGCGCGGGCGTCGGGCTGAAGGACATGGAGATGGTCCAATTTCATCCGACCGGGCTGCCGTTCACGGGAATCCTGATCACGGAGGCCGTTCGGGGCGAGGGCGGGTATCTGACCAATAAGGACGGCGAGCGCTTCCTGAAGCGTTACGTCCCCAACAAGATGGAGCTCGGTCCGCGCGACATCATCTCGCGAGCCATGATCACCGAGTTCGAAGAAGGTCGTGGTTTCGAAGGCCCGCACGGCAAGTACATGCACCTTGATGTCAGGCACCTCGGGGAGGCGGTCATCGATCAGAAGTTGCCCTTCATGCGCGAGCTGGGCCGGGAGTTCGTCGGCATCGACATCGTCCACGACCCGCTCCAGGTGCGGCCGGTGATGCACTACATGATGGGCGGGATCGATGCCAACATCTCGGGAGCCACGCCGGTGGCGGGTCTTTATGCTGCGGGCGAGTGCGCGAATGTCGGCCTGAACGGTGGCAACAGGCTGGGCTCCAATTCGCTATCCGAATGCCTGGTGTTCGGCGCCGCCGCGGGTCGCGCCGGCGCCGGGTATGCGAGCTCGGCCAAGGCGATCGGAACCAACCCTGTGGCCTCGATGCTTCATGACGAGACCCGGCGCATCGAGATGGACTACCTCGACAAGAAAAGTGGGGAAGAGCGGATCGGCGCCATTCGCGAGGAGATGCAGCTCGCCATGGATGCCGGCGCCGGCGTGTTCCGGACCCGGGAAGGACTCGAGAAGCTGACGAAGCAGGTAGGCAATCTGCGTGACCGCTTCGGCAGGATAAAGATCGAGGACTCGAGCCGCACATTCAACACCGAGCTGATGTCCGTTCTAGAGCTCGATTACATGCTCGAGGTGGCCGAGGCGATCACTTACTCGGCTCTTGCGCGCGAGGAATCGCGCGGCGCTCATGCGCGACGCGACTTTCCCGAGCGGAACGATGAAAAGTTCCTGAAGCACACGATCGCGTTTCGCACTGATGAGATTTCCCCGCGGCTTGAGTACCGCGACGTTCGCATCACCAACTTTAAGCCGCAAGCGCGCGCTTACTGAGGGAGAGGACCAAGTGGCCGAGAAGAGGATCACGGTTCGCGCGACGAGGTTCGACCCTGCGAGGGACTCCGCGCCGCGCCTGCAGTCCTACGACATTCCTTTCAGCGACGACAGCATGGTCGTGTTGGACGCGCTGAACTACATCAAGTCGCATGTCGACGGCAGCCTCAGCTACCGATGGTCGTGTCGCATGGGCATCTGCGGCAGCTGCGGCATGACGGTGAACGGGACGCCAAAGCTGACGTGCTCAGCTTTTCTCCGCGACTACTGGCCCGGCTCCATAACGGTCACCCCGCTCAACAACTTCCCGATCGTTCGCGACCTGGTCGTCGACATGGAGGACTTCATCCAAAAGCTGAAGTCCATCAAGCCGTGGATCATCCGAAAGCAAGAGGTGCCTCTGGGCGCCGGCGAGCACCTGCAGACGATGGAGCAGATCGACGACTTCCGCCAGTTCAGCCAGTGCATCAACTGCATGCTTTGCTATGCGGCGTGCCCGGTCTATGGGCTCGATGACAAGTTCCTCGGACCAGCGGCGATCGCTCTCTCGCGCCGCTACAACCTCGACTCGCGAGACCAGGGGATCAAGGAACGGCTGCCGGTGCTCGCGTCCTCAGACGGAATCTGGGAGTGCAGCTTCGTCGGCGAGTGCTCGGTGGTCTGCCCGAAGGGAGTGGACCCCGCCAAAGCCATCCAGCAGACCAAGCTCGACACGACCATGCGATTCGTGCTGCCGTTCGGAAACCGCGAATGAGCGCTGAGGCGGGCGCCTCCAGGGCGACGAAGACCTACCGCCCGAAAATGGGCGCCGGCTGGTGGACGCGAAAGCGCCACTACTTCCTCTACATGGTTCGCGAGTTCACCGCGCTGCCGCTGGCGCTGTGGCTGCTATGGCTCCTGTACGAGATCTACCGCGCCGGCCGCGGTTCGTCTGGCTACTACCCGCCGACCTCGACGGCATTCGTCATTTTCAGCGTCATCTGCCTGCTGTTCGCTCTCTATCACAGCTTCACCTTTCTCAGCCTGGCGGGGGTGATCCTTCACTTCAAGGTCTTCGACAAACCGGTGCCATCTCGGCTGATCGTCCTGGCGCAGTTCGGCCTATGGCTGGTCGCGTCGATAGTCGTCGGTGCCGTTCTCATCGGGTTCGGTCGATGAGCGAACACGTAAAGCAGGTCGAGCACAAGCCGGCGCTCGCGCACCTGTTCTGGTGGTTCATGTTCGCCCAGGGCGGGGTGCTGGCGGCGATCCTGATCCCGATCCACATCCTGGTCCAGGGGATCCTTGGGCCTCTCGGCATCGTCCCAGTCGTCGATCGTCACTACGACACCTGGATCAGCATCCTGGGCAATCCGATCGTGAAGCTCTACCTCCTGGTCCTGATCTCGCTCCCGTTCTTCCACTTCGCACATCGCCTCCGCTACCTGCTCGTCGACCTCGGCGTTCCGGCTGCCAAGACCACGGCGGCGCAGGTGATCTTTTATGGGGGAGCAGTCCTCGTGACGCTGCTCACGATCTACGTGCTTTTGACAACCGCGCCGATCTCGATGGGGTGATGCGGCGATGTTCATTGTCGAAGCGGTCCCTGCCCCGGAGCTGGGCAACGCAAGCTTCCTGGTCGCCGACCGCGAGCGCGGTGTGGCGCTGGTCATCGATCCATTTCGCGATGTCGGCCCTTATCTGAGAATTGCCGATTCGCTCGGCGTCAAGCTAACCAACGCCCTAGACACCCACCTGCACAACGACTTCGTGTCCGGCCGCCGTGAGCTGCAAGCGGCAGCGGGGACCGACATCGCGGACCTCACGCCCGGCCATGACCTACCACTGGGTGATATCAGCATCCAAGCCCTCCACACGCCTGGTCACACGCCCGACCATCTGAGCTATCTCCTGGTCGAGCGCGGC
>JBGQGI010000142.1:0-5142 GCA_041497375.1 Candidatus Dormibacteraceae bacterium
GGATCGCTGGGGCCACCGAGCATCCTCTCTAGGATTATGCCCGGATGATTGACATCGAACGGATCCGGGCTGCGGCCGCTCGCGCGCGCCCGCACGTCCTCAGAACACCATTGGTTCCGGTGGAGGGCGCGGTGCTCAAGCTCGAATGCCTCCAACCGACGGGAAGCTTCAAGGTGCGGGGCTTCTTCGCCGCGGCTCTGAACCTGCCCCCCGACCGGCTGCGCCGAGGCTTGATCACCGTCAGCGCCGGCAACGCCGCCCAGGCCTGCGCCTACACCGCCAGGAAACTGGGCGTCCACTGCCGCGTGGTCATGTACGACACGGCGCCCGCCACCAAGGTCGAGGGCGTCAAACGATGGGGCGCAACACCAATCCTCATGCCTCGCGACGCGATGCTCGAATGGCTGGCGACGGAGGGCTGGAGGTCGGAACCCGAATCCTTCATCCATCCCTTCGCCGACACCGAGGTGATGGCCGGGCACGGCGGTCTCGGGTTGGAGCTTTTGGAAGATCTGCCGGACCTCGCGCGCGTGGTGGTTCCTGTGGGCGGCGGAGGCCTGATCGGCGGCGTCGCCTCTGCGTTGAAAGGTGCACGGCCGGATATCGAAGTGATCGGCGTGCAATCCGACGGCTACCCACTATGGATTCGCTGTCTCGAAGCAGGGGGTCCCGTGACCATCAAGCCTGACACTATCGCCGACGGGACCACTGCCCCTTTCGACGCCCGCAACTTCGAGCTGCTGAAGGAGTGCGTCGATCGGTGGCTCACCGTCCCCGAGCCCCGGCTGCGTACGGCGATACCGGAGCTGGCGTCGGCGGCGAAGGTGGTGGCGGAGGGGGCGGGCGCCCTTGCCTACGCGGCGCTGGAGCAGCTCGAGCCGGGGCCGCAGACGGTGGCCGTGGTGAGCGGCGGCAACATCGACCCCAAGCTGCTGGCCTCGCTGCTCAGCTAGGCGGCACCCGCGTCATCGCCCACGGGCCGCGCCGGAATGCGGCAACCGCCATCCAGATGAAGAGCGCGACCGCTGGAATCGCGAGTGCGACCGAGGCGGCGGTGAGAGCAACCGGCAGCTTCATCGGGCTCAGGGCCGACGTGCTGAAGGCGCTGATCAAGGTGAACGGAAACGAGACGGACTGAAGCCCGAGCAGGACCAGCACCGCATAGAACACCCAGGTCCACCGTCTCAAGGCTCCGATGATGGCAACCGCCGAGATCGCAACGCCGATCGCCGCGCCGAGTCCAAGGGCCACGGTGATCACGCTGTTGATCGTCGCCAGCACGTCGGCCGATGGGGGCGGCACATCCGGGTTCAGCGCCGAGTTTTGCTGGATCACCTGATTGACGTAGTCGGAGATCGAGCCGGCCATGAGGAAAGGTCCGGCGACCGCCCAGATCGCGGAAATAACGTAGTACGCGACCACCGAATATTGCAGTGGCTTCGTCCACCCGCTGGGCACGCGCCCTCTGGCCTGTGGCTGCTGATAGAACCCCGGAGTCACGGCCGGGCCGACCGGCACCCAGGCGACCCCATTCCAGCGCGACCTGCCATCGTTCGACAGGGTGGTCACCCACCGCTGCCCGTCCCAGTAGTAGAGGCCGTCTTCAGACAGCTTCAGGTCAGGCAGACAGCACCTCCTGGCAGATCTCGAGGGCTGCCTGGACGTCGCCTGCCGTTATCCCGTTGTGGGTGACGAATCGAACGCGTTGCGGGTCGAGCGCCTCGCCCAGCAGGCCTCGGCGCCGGCATTCTTCCGTGAAGTGGGCGCCCGTCAATCCTTTTGTGCGACCGGGCGGGCTCGTGACGTCGAAATAGACAAGGTTGGTCTGGACGCGTGTGAGGTCGCAGCTGACGCCGGGCAGCTCGGCAAGGCCCTCGGCCAGCGTTCGCGCGTTGGCATGGTCTTCGGCCAGGCGGTCCACCATCGTGTCGAGGGCGACCAGGCCTGCGGCCGCGAGCACGCCGGTCTGTCGCATGCCCCCGCCGAGTCGTTTGCGCCAGCGTCTCGCCTGGTCGACTGACTCTCTTGTGCCGCAGAAGAGGCTGCCGGCAGGGCAGCCGAGCCCTTTTGAGATGCAGAACGTGACGGTGTCCGCGGGCGCAGCAATGTCGGCGGCGTCGATGCCAAGCGCAACTGCGGCGTTGAAGATGCGCGCTCCATCGAGGTGCACGCGAATTCCCTGGGCGTGTGCGGCGTCGGCGGCCGCCTGCAGCGCGTCAAGCGGCCAGACGATGCCGCCGTGTCGGTTGTGCGTGTTCTCCAGGAACAGGGCTGCGGTCAGTGCGAAGTGGTAGTCGTCGCGTGGCCGCACTGCAGCGTCGATCTGCTCCGGGGACATCACGCCGGCAGGTGTCGCGATCTGCTGGATCTGGACTCCGGTGACAGCCGCAGCGCCGGCCCCTTCATATAGAAAGACGTGAGACTCGGAGTCGGCGATCACCTCCTCCCCCTGGCGCGCATTGACGGCGATGCCGATCAGGTTGCCCATCGTGCCGCTGGGTAGAAAGACCGCGGCCTCCTTGCCCATACGAGCAGCGGCAACCTCCTCCAGCCGGTTCACGGTGGGGTCGTCGCCCATCACGTCGTCGCCAAGCGGGGCGGTTGCCATCGCGCGTCGCATCTCGGCCGTGGGCTGAGTCACGGTGTCGGAACGAAGGTCGATGCCTCCCACGGGAATTACTCTAACGTCCGAGTGAACGCCGACCTGATCCTGGCCCGCGGACGCGTACGCACGCTTGGTCACTCCGGTCTCCAGGCGTTCAGCCATCTCGCGATCGCGAACGGGATGGTGGCTGCGGTCGGCGGAACGGAGCTCATGCGTCTCAAGGGTCCGCGCACGCGCGTCATCGACATGCGCGGAGGCGCGGTGCTGCCCGGCTTCAACGACGCGCACGCGCACGTCGTCTATTACGGACTGACGCGTTTCGGCGCGGACCTGGGTGGCGCGCGCAGCGTGGACGACATAGCCAAGCGACTTCGGGAGCATGGCCGTGGGCTCAAGAAGGGCGAGTGGCAGCAGGGCATGGGCTACCGCGTCGATGAGCTCGCGGAGCTGAGGCCGCCCAACCGGACCGAGCTGGACCAGGCGACGCGCGACCGCCCCTGTTACATCGATGAGCGCGGCGGCCACTCGCGCGTGGCGAACACTGCAGCATTGGAAGCGGCGGGCCTCATGGGGCCGGGCCAGGATCCGCCCGGAGGTCGCATCGGCCGCGACCGGAACGGGCTGCCCAACGGACTGCTGCTCGAGGCTGCGATGCGGCTGGTCGCCGATGTTCAGCCACCGCCAACAATCGAGCGACGCGAAGATGGCATCCTGCTGGCGCAGCAGCTGCTCCTCTCGCGCGGGGTGACTTCGGTGGGCGCCGCGGTCAACCGCGGGTTCGCCGACGACCTTCGAGCCTATCAGCGCCTCGCGGAGACGGGGCGGCTCAAGCTGCGCGTCAACGAGTTCCTGTCATGGGAGCTGCTGGAAGCCGCCTCGGGCGTGGGTGTGCTCAGAGGTTTTGGCGGCCCGATGCTGCGGGCCGGACCGATCAAGGTTTTCGTAGATGGCGGTGCGGAGCGAGTCGCCATGCGATCGGGAGGGGGCCTGTGGCGCACGACTCCTGAGGAGCTGCGAATGCTTGTCGGCCGCGCGAGCCGGGCAGGCCTGCAGGTGGCCGCCCACGCGATCGGCGATGGAGCGATCGAGGCGATGTGCGATGCGGTAGAAGCATCGGGTGCCACGGGTCTCCGCCATCGCGTGGAGCACTGCACGATCTGTCCGGCGGACCTTCAGACCAGGCTTGCCAAGCTAGGCGTGGTGGCGGTGATGCAGCCGATGGCGGCGCGTTACGGTCGCGTTGCTTCGGCACTCTTATTTCCAGCGCGAGATCGCAAGGACCTGGCGGCCCACGGCCCGCTCATGAAGGCGGGCGTCGCCGTCGCTTTCAGCTCGGACCTCCCGGTGAGCACCGACCCCAACCCCTGGCCCGGCATCCGCGCCGCCGTCGAGGACCAGGTGAACGGTATCGGCATGCTCGCGGCGCTGCGGGCCTACACGGTGGGCGGCGCTTACGCGAGCTTCGAGGAGGAGTCCAAGGGGACGCTGGAACCTGGCATGGTCGCGGATCTCCAGGTCTACGACCGCGACCCTCTCAACGAACCGACCACAACGTGGGATCAACTCCGCCCAAGAGCTGTGCTAGTGGGCGGAGTCCGGGTGCACGGGCGCTTCTAGGATCCCTCGCCGTTGGATTCACCGGCGTTGCTTTCGGGCGCCGGCGATACGGACTCGCCGGCGCGCGCCGTCCTGGTTGATCGTCGCGTCGCCCTGCCCGCCGGCGCTGCTCTGAGTGTCGATGCTTTGCGGGTGGTGGCTTTGCGGGTGGCGGGCTTGCGAGCTGTTGGCTTGCGAGTCGCCGGCTTCGGTGCGGCCGTCCGCGCCGCTGCGGCCGCTGCGGCCATGTTGCGCACCTGCCTGCTCAGCTCGTCCAGGCGCTTCATCGCCTTCTCGAGGTCTGCTTGCCTTGCGGTACGGTCGAGGCGCGACTCCACCTGCTTGATCGCCGCATGGATGGTTTTCTGGCCGTCTTTGACAGCCCGCTCGATCTGCTTGCGAACGTCCGGGGGCAGGCGCCTCTGCGCTTGACGCAGCGCAGACCTGCCGGCCTTGACTGCGCGGTTGAGGAGCTTTGACTGCGTCGATGCGCGCTTCCTTGCGGCCATTTCACCAACCTCCTTGAATCCACGGAGAGCGCATAACGCACCGCATTAGAATTGGCGCGACGTTATGGCTGCCCCTGAGCGACACATTATCAAGAAGTACGCGAATCGCAAGCTCTATGACACGCGAACGAGCACCTACATCACGCTCGAAGGAATTGCTGGACTCGTGCGTGACGGCCATGAAATCAAGGTGGTGGACCGCGAGACCGGCCAGGACCTGACTCAAGTCACACTGTCGCAGATAGTTCTCTCCGAAGAAAAGCGCGGACCGTCGCGCATGGTTGACGGGGGTGTGCTTCAGGAGCGGGGCCAGGCGCTGCTGGATTACGTCCGCAAGACGCTGAACGTCCCCTCCGACCTTGTCAACCAGATGGAACGGCGCCGGGGCGATCTCGAGGGCATGGTCGACGAAGCGATCGAGCGCGCACTGCA
>JBGQGI010000143.1:0-5134 GCA_041497375.1 Candidatus Dormibacteraceae bacterium
TACCCGGCCGCCCTGCCCTTCTCCATCATCCCGACCAGGTCGGAGGCTGAGATCAGCCCAACGGGTGCTCCCTTCGCGTCCACCACCGGAAGGTGGCGGATGCCGAGCGCCATCATCTTCACCGCGACCACCGATGCGTCTTCGTCCGCCCGTACCGTCGCCGGGTCCGCCGACATGAACATATGGGCGCGGGCTTGCCCGGGGTCGACCCCGTCGGCGATCGCCCTCACCAAATCGCGTTCGGTGATGATCCCGACGAGCTTCTTCTCAGACATGACAGCGACCGCATCGCAATCGTTGGTTCGCATGCGTTTGGCCACCTGGGCCAGGCTCGTGCCGCGTGACACCGGGATCAGCCGGCCGGGCGGCAGTTCGCTCACCTTCATGTTCGATCAGCCACGTCAGACCACCTCGTAACGGATGGGCACCATCTTCATGGTGCTCCTCGGCGGCCGGTTGTACTTCCGCTTCTGCCGGGCCGGCAGCTTGAATCGATCATGCGGCACCTCGCTGTAGGGGATCTGCTTGAGGAAGTGCGTGATCAGGTTCAGGTGGGCCGCCCGCTTGTTGTCCGTCTCGACCACATGCCACGGCGCTTCCTTGATGTCGCTGTACTTGAACATGTTGTCTTTCGCCTCGGAGTAGTCGACCCACCGAGCCCGAGCTTGCAGGTCCATCGGGCTCAATTTCCAGCGCTTGCTCGGGTCCTGGATCCGGGCCATGAACCGGCGCTCCTGCTCGTCGTCACTCACCGACAGCCAATACTTGATGAGGATGATTCCGGACCTGACTAGCATTCGCTCGAACTCCGGGCACGCCCGCCTGAACTCCGCGTACTCCTCGTCCGTGCAGAAGCCCATGACGCGTTCGACGCCCGCTCGGTTGTACCAGCTCCTGTCGAACAGGACCATCTCGCCGGCCGAGGGCAGATGGGCGACGTAGCGCTGGAAATACCACTGCGTTCGCTCTTTCTCGGTTGGCGAGCTCAAGGCCACGACTCGGCAGAAGCGCGGGTTGAGCAGCGCTGTGATGCGTTTGATGATGCCGCCCTTGCCGGCGGTGTCCCGCCCCTCGAATATCACCACCACGCGCAGGTTTCGATGGCGGATCCATTCCTCCAGCTCGACGAGCTCGACCTGGAGCCGCCGAAGCTCGTTGTCGTATTCCTTTCGGTTGAGCTGCTTGGTCTGCCCGGCGCGCTTTGCCGGCGTGTCTGGTGCGTTCTTCTTGCTGGCCATGTCGGGCCTCCGTAGGCTACTCCGCAACTGCTCCGAAGTAACCGTGCACAGTTCACGCGGCGTCCGTGAGCGATGATGGCGATTGCGTGAAAGCCCTCATCTGGCGCGGCCCGAACTGGATGACCGTGGACGATGTCCCCGAACCGCGCCCAAAGGCCGGCGAGGCCCTGGTCCACAGCGAGGCGACAGGCATCTGCGGCTCGGAGGTCGAAGGCTATCTCGGCATGATGCCGAACCGCGTGCCCCCGCTGGTCATGGGACATGAGTTCGCCGGCACCGTCACCGAGGTGGGGGAGTCAGTCGACAGGACCTGGCTCGGCAAGCGCGTGGCCGTCAACCCGATAGTCGGCTGCGGCCACTGCACCTACTGCGCGAGTGGCGGCCGCAACCTGTGCCCTGAGCGCTACCTGGTCGGCGTCGCGGTGCCCGGCGGCTTCGCCACCACCGTGTCGGTGCCGGAGCGCTGCCTCTTCGAGATGCCGGAGGGCATGGACGCCCGACTCGGCGCCCTCGCGGAGCCGCTGGCCAACGGAGTCCACGCCATCCGCCAGGGTGCGCCCGATGGCGTGAAGACCGCCGCGGTCATCGGCGCAGGGACGATCGGGCTTGGGTGCATGCAGGCGGCATTGCTCCGCGGCATCGCGTCTATCACGGTGATCGAGCGCCACCCGACGCGACGCGAGCACGCCACCCGTCTCGGCGCTCAAGCCAGCCACGCCACGGCTGACGGCCTTCGGCTCGGGGTCGACCTCGTGGTCGACGCGGTCGGTTCGGAGGCGACCCGGCTCCTGGCCCTCGATCTGCTGAACCCAGGGGGCACAGCCGTCTTCATCGGCATGCACAGCGACGAGACGCCGCTGCCCTGGCGGAGGGTGATCCGGGGCAACCACACCATCCGTGGCGTGTTCGCGTACTCGGACGAGGACTTCCAGCAATCGATCGACTGGCTCGCGCAGGGCAAGGCCGGGATCGGAGACCTCAAGGTCGTGCTGCCGTTGGAAGAGGGCCCGGCAGCTTTTGCGCTGCTGGCGAAGGGGCCGACCGACGACATCAAGGTCTTCCTCGGTGCCTGAGTCGCTGGCCGGAAAGGTCGCCATCGTCACCGGCGGCGGGAGCGGGATCGGCGCGGCCATCGTGGCGAGCCTCACGGACGCGGGTGTCACGTGTCACGCCATCGGGCGCCGGGGTCCGGTGAAGCTCGACGTCACGGATCAGCAGGCGGTTCAGCGCTTCGTCGATTCACTCGGGCGCCTCGACATCCTCGTCTGTGCCGCGGGTGACAACGTGCAGAGACGCCGGCTCGAAGATCTGACTCCCGAGGTTTGGAACCATCTCATCGCTGTCAACCTCAGCGGCGCCTTCTACTTCGTCAACGCAGGCCTGCACAAGCTGCGTGAGGCGCGAGGCGATGTGGTGATGATCAGCAGCGTCTCGGGCCACTGGCCCGACCTCAGCGGTCCGGCGTATCAGGCGAGCAAGGCGGGGATGAGCGCCCTCTCGGCCGCGGCGGGCTTCGACGAGCACGTGAACGGCGTTCGGTTTTCGGTGATCAAGCCTGGCTTTGTCGACACCCCGCTCCTGCTGAAGCGGCCATCTCCGCCGCCTGCCGACGTGGCCGCTGCGATGCTCCGCCCGGAAGACGTGGCCGAGGCATGCCTGATGCTGTTGAAGCTCCCTCGACGTGCCCATATCCCCGAGCTGACCATCCTGCCGACCCGGCTTCAGTCGCTGGGCAAGACGTCGGTGCCGTACCCCACGCCAGCCCCCGAGTAGACGCCGTGGTCGCGGGTGGGTACGTGGTCGCCGTCGACGTGGGCAGCTCTTCGGTCAGGGCGATCCTCCACGACCAGCGGGCCCGACCTGTCCCAGGCGTGGAAGTCCACCTCCCTCATACCGCGCGCGTGAAGCCCGATGGGACGGCCGAGGTCGATGCCGGCACCGTGTTGGCGCTGGTCTCACGGGCAGTCAGCGAGGTTCTCGCTCTGGCCGGCCCGGCCAGGGCGAAACGGATTGTCGCTGTGGGCGTGTCGACGTTCTGGCACGGGCTGGTCGTCGCTGACGAGGCCGCGCACGCTCTCACGCCGGTCTATCTCTGGTCCGACAGCCGCAGCGCTGCGGCCACGGCGAAGCTCCGCAAGCGCCTCGATGCCGAGCAGATCCGCCTGCGCACGGGCTGCCCAATCCACCCCAGCTACTGGCCGTCGAAGCTGGCGTGGCTCAAAGTGGTCCGGCCGGAGCTGTGGAAACGGCCGGTGCGCTGGCTCAGCATCGGCGACCTCCTCTATTGGCGGCTGTTCGGCAGGCTGGGGACGAGCCTTTCGATGGCGTCGGCCACGGGCCTGTTCCGGCTCGACGATTGCGACTGGGACGCCGAGCTGCTCGCGGAGCTGCGCATCTCCCCAGACGGCTTTGCGCCGATCGGCCGCATGGAGCAAGGCCTGACTGCCGATTTCGCGCGCCGGTGGCCGGCCCTCGCCGGCGTGCCGTGGTTCCACGCGCTGGGCGATGGAGCGCTCGCCAACCTCGGCAGCGGATGCATCACGCCAAACCGGCGCGCATTGACCATCGGCACGTCAGGAGCCATCCGACTCATGCACCGCGCTCCGCGCCGCAAGCTGCCGGCGGGCTTGTGGTGCTACCGCCTCGACTCCGACAGGCTTGTCACGGGCGGCGCCCTCAGCAATGGAGGCAACCTCCACGCCTGGCTGCTGGAGACCCTGCGCCTGGATGGCGGCAGTCTCGAGGCCAGGCTGCAGAAGATGGCGCCCACTGCGCACCGCCTGACCTTCCTGCCGCATCTGGCCGGGGAGAGAAGCCTGGGCTACGCGCCCCATGCGTTTGGCGCGATCTCGGGGCTGACCTCGGCCACCAAACCCGAGGACATCGCTCGCGCGGGCCTCGAGGCGGTGGCGATCGAGTGCGCGCGAGTCAACCGGAGGCTGGACGAGGTCGCTCCCGGCACGTCACGCCTGGTCGCGAGCGGCGCCGCCATCCTGAGCTCGCCGGCGTGGATGCAGATGATGGCGGACGCGATCGGACGCCGGGTGGTGGCTGGGAGACCGAAAGAAGCGTCAAGCCGAGGCGCGGCGGTGTTTGCGCTGGAGTCACTGGGCCTGGCCAAGGCGGAGCACCTCGATCCGGGAGAGGGCCGCACGTTCACCCGGGAACCTGCGGCAACGAGAGCCTATAAGAAGGCGGAGCTGCGCCAGGAGGCCTTGTACAAGGCGCTCATCCTGGATAGATGAGCTTGTGCTGGAGTGTTACTCGCCTTCGGCCTGACGGACCCGCTGGCTCAGCACCTGCATGAGCCGGAAAGCCACCTCGGGGTGCTCGGCCAGGAATGACTTGAAGCCCCACTCGGGGATGGTGGCCAGCGACACGGCCGTGTCCGCTTTCACGGTCGCGCTGCGGCGCTCGTGGTCGAGCAGCGCCATCTCGCCGAAGGAATCCCCAGGCCCGAGCTTTCGCTTCTTCCCCTGGACCGTGGTGACGGTAACGGTGCCGTCCGTGATGATCATGAAACCGACGCCGCCATCTCCCCTCATCACTATGTCGTGGCCGGCAGGATGCTCAACCAACTTCAGCTGGCGCTCGATCTTCTTGATCTCCCCGTCGGGCAAGCCCTGGAACAGCTTGGCCGATTTGATGTCGGTCATGACCCAGATACTATGCGGCCTCCGGACGTTCTGGACAAGATCAGTTTGCCGCCGTGTCCACCTTGATACCGCGGGGCACAGTGCCCAGCTTCACGCTCGTGCCTTCGACCGAGAAGTCGATCCGATGCCCAGCGAAATGTAGGCCGGTCACCTCCAGCCGTCCCCACAGTGGTGTGTCGACGGGTGCGATCCGCAGGCGCCCACGGCCGGCGTCGGCCTCGAGCCCGAGCAGCGTGGTAA
>JBGQGI010000144.1:0-5133 GCA_041497375.1 Candidatus Dormibacteraceae bacterium
CGATTTGACGTCATCACCATCTTCCCGGGCATGTTTGCGCCTGTCTTCGGACAGGGCGTCGTCGCGCGCGCCATGGAGCGGGGTTTGATCGAGCTTCACGCGCACGATCTCCGCGACTACACGCACGACCGTCACCGGCAGGTGGACGACATGCCCTTCGGCGGCGGACCGGGAATGGTGATCAAGCCAGAGCCGGTATTCGAGGCGGTCGAGTCGATCCGGCCGCAAAACCCAGGACCTGTGGTGCTGATGGAGCCGTGGGGCGAGCCTCTCGACCAGAAGCTCGCGGCCGAGCTGTCGGCCGAACCCGGGCTCATCATCGTGTGCGGTCGCTACGAAGGCATCGACGACCGCGTGCGGACGGGCCTGGCGACGCGCGAGGTATCGATCGGCGATTATGTGCTCAGCGGAGGGGAGATCCCGGCCATGGTGCTGATCGATGCCGTCGCGCGGTTGGTGCCCGGTGTCGTGGGCGACCCCGAGTCGCTCACGCAGGACACCTTTTCGAGCGAGCCATCAGGATGGCCGCAGTTCACCAGGCCGGCGGAATATCGAGGCCTGGGCGTGCCCGAAGTGCTTTTATCCGGCGACCACGCGCGCATCCGACAGTGGCGCCGCCAGCAAGCAGCAGCAAGACATGGTTCACACATCAAGGAGTTGAAGAAGACATGAACGTTATCCAGCAGCTCGAGAAGGAGCAGCAGAAGGAAAAGGTCCCTGCCCTTCGCGCGGGCGACACAGTCAAGGTCCACGCGAAAGTCGTCGAGGGCACTCGCGAACGCATTCAGGTGTTCGAAGGCACGGTCATCAGGGTCACCGGTGGCGGCCTGCGCCAGAACTTCACGGTGCGCCGTGTCACGCATGGCGTCGGCGTGGAGAGGACCTTCATGATCCACTCGCCACGCATCGACAAGATCGACGTGCTGCGCCACGGCGATGTGCGCCAGGGACGCCTCTACTACCTGCGCGGCAAGGTCGGCCGGGAAGCCCGCATCCGCGAGCGCCGAAGCCCCGTCGCGGCGCCGGCGGGGGCAGCGCAGGAGAGCACCGAGGACGCCGAAGAGTAGAACGGGTCCCCGAGCTGTTAAGAGCCTGGCGCTTTAAGGCTGGGCTCACGTAACCTCGCCTCAACGATGAAGGGCACATGAGCCGCCACATGCTCTGGCGGTACGAGCGCATGGCCAGCGCGATGGGCTACCAGGTGGTCGCCGGAGTGGACGAGGTCGGCATGGGTCCGCTGGCGGGTCCCGTGGTGGGCGGCGCCGTCGTTCTCCCGATCGGCATCCGTATTCCTGGCCTCGACGACTCGAAGCTCTTGAACGCCGAGCAGCGCGAGCGCCTCGACCGCGCGATCCGCCGGCGTGCCCTGGCGGTGTCGGTTTGCGCGGTGGACCACGCCCAGGTGGACTCGCTGGGCCTGCTGCGCGCGCGCCACCTAGCGACCGCCGGCGCAGTGGCCGGACTCAAGGTGCCCGCCGAGTACCTGCTGGTGGACGCGTGGGATGTGCCCGACGCGATGATCGCCCAGATGGCGGTGATTCGCGGGGATCGGATATGCGCGTCGATCATGGCGGCGAGCATTGTGGCCAAGGTGGCACGAGATCGAGCGATGATCGAGTACGACAAGCTCTACCCCGGTTACGGTTTCGCAGGCCACAAGGGATATGCAACGCCCGCTCACCGCGCCGCCATCCGGCGCCTTGGGCCCAGCCCGATCCACAGAACATCGTGGGCCCCGTTTCGCGAGCAAGCGCAGCCGGCAGGCTAGAGCTCGGCCGCGCCGGCGAGAAAGCGGCAGCCAACCTCCTCAGGCTTCAAGGCTATGAGGTCGTGGGATCCGGCTTTCGGGCTCGGCGTGGCGAGCTCGACCTCATCTGCCGGCGCGGGCCCGACCTCGTCGTGGTCGAGGTGAAGACACGATCCGACGACGCATTCGGCACGCCGGCCGAGGCGGTCGGCTCGCGCAAGCGGCGCGCCCTCATGGCTGCGGCGGCAGAGTACCGCGCGCTCGCCGGATGGCGCGGCGCGATCCGCTATGCGGTGGTGGGCATCACTGTGAGCGGGGATGGCAAGTTCGAAGCCGAGCTCATCGAAGATGCCTTCACGTAACGCTTAGGTGTTCGCGACAGCCGCCTCATTCGATCGCAGGCGGGAGTTGGCCAGCCACAAGAGGAAGCCCACGATGGCAATCGATCCCACGGCCAGAACCACGCCGGTGCCCCACATCAAGGCGCCGAGCTGCGGGGTCGAGGGTATCGGCCCAAGGCGTGTGGCTCCGCCGATCGCATCCGCGCCGAAGACGAAAAGCGCGAGCGCACCGGCGCTGAGGAGCCCGAATCCAAGCGAGCCGCCAACACCGGCAAGCGTCCCCACGAGGCCCACCGATCGCCTGTCGTCCAGCGCGTCGAAACGGGGATCGATGCTGCCCGCCGACACCCCGATGGCCACAAATCCACAGGCGAACCACACGACGAGGGTGCCCAGCTCGATGGCGCGAGCAGCGCCCTCATGGCCGACCATGGCCACGACGATGCTGAAGACGATCGTCATCGCCAGTACCGGCGGCAGAGTCAGGAGAATTTTCGCGCGCAGCACCTGCCACATCGGTAAGGGCGCCATGCGCAGCAGCTGGAAGCCACGCCGTTCGCTCGGAATCGAAGGGGTTGCGAGGGAGGTCGACATGAACATCGACATGAAGCCGACCAGGAAGACCTCGGCCCAGAAGCCGCCCATTCGCTGCGATGGCCTGGCGACTGCGAACAGGTAGCCGATCGGAAAAAGCAGTGCGGGGATGAGCCGGCTCAGACGCCTGATGTCACGGCGGAACCCCAGCCAATCCTTACGCGCGATCGCCAGCGCTGGAGAAGGGTTTCCCCGCGCGGATCGCGCAGCGGGCCTCCGACTCTTCCGGCTCCAGATGGCCTGCGGGCTGCCGAAGACGCCTAGGCCGGCCAGCAGCGTTCGCTGGTAGAGGGCTGCGGCCAGCACCAACAGCACGATTCCGAGGAGGAGCGACAGCAGCGACCATGCCGCGGCCGCGCTCAGGTTGCCCGCGATGAGCGCGCCCAGAGCATGGCCCGGCCAGGCGGGCGGAAGCCAATCGATGCGCTGAAGCAGCGTGTTCAGGTTGGCGAGGTCCTGGCGGGAACGGCCGCCGAAGGACTGGCGCAAGCTCAGGTTCCAGGCCAGGTAAAGCCCGGCACCGGTCAAGCCGGCCACTGCCGCTGCCACATCGCGTGCCCTGCGCGCCGGCACCCAGCGAAGCACCACAGACATCAGGGCCGCCTGCACGCAGGTGACGGCGAGCACCTGCACGAAAATCAGCGGTAAGGCGATCACGAAGTAGGTGGGGGGAGCGCCCGCCCCGGCGCCGACTCCCAGGATCACAGCCAGCAGGATCGAGCTGATGAGCAGGTTGGCGGCCATCGCGAGGGTCAAGCGTGCGGCGAAGATCTCGATTGTTCGGACCGGCGCCAGCGTCAGCAGCAGCAGGTCGCGGCCGACAAAGAAGGTTGCGATCACAGTCGGGAACCCGACGACGAGCATCAGGACCGAGAGGCCGGTGAAACCCCCGACGAGCAGCGGGTCGACGGCGGTTGGAAGAAAGTGAGCCGCGCCGGCGCCAAGGCTGAAGGCTCCGCCCCCGATGAAAATTCCGGCAGCTAGCAAGGCTATCGCCAGCAGGGCCAGGCGCGCGGTTCCCCGACTCATCAGCCGATGCCGAAACGCGAGGATCTCGGCGCGCAGGATGGTTCGCGTCGCCGCCAACGGGTTCATGCCAGCAGGCGTTCGATGAGCTCTTTGGCTTCGGGTCCCGCCGTGAGCTTCAGGAAGAGCTCCTCGAGACTGGCGTGCTCACTGCCCGCCTGGGCGCGCAGCTCATCCATTGTCCCGGTGGCGGTGATGCGGCCGCGATCGATGATGGCGACTCGCCTGCACAACGCCTGCGCCACCTCCAGGATGTGTGTGGACAACAGCACCGTCGTGCCGCGGCTCGCCAGCTCCTCCAGAAGGTCCTTGACGAGCCTCGCTGACCGAGGGTCCAATCCGTTGGTCGGCTCGTCGAGCAGAAGCACCGAGGGCTCGCGGATCAGCAACGAGGCCAGTCCGATCTTCTGTCTCATGCCGTGGCTGTAAGCGCCGATGAGCTCGCCATCTCGGTTCGCGAGCTCGAACAGTCCGAGCAGCCTCTCCATCCTCTGTTCGCGCTGCGTTCCGCGTGGCATGCGGTAGAGATCGGCTACGAAGTTCAGGAATTCACGCCCCGTCAGATGCGGGTGGACGAACGGTTCTTCGTCGAGGTAACCGATTCGAGCCTTGGCGCGAAGGGGGTCCTGGATGATGTCGATCCCTTCGATGAGAGCAGTGCCCGAGGTGGGGGTGAGCAGGCCGCAGAGCATTCGTAACGTGGTGGTCTTGCCGGCGCCGTTGGCTCCAAGGAAGCCGAAGATCTCGCCGCGTGCAACTGCAAAGCTGACGCCGTCGACAGCCGTGACGACGCCATATCTCTTGACCAGCTGCCTGGCCTCGACGGCGGCGGATGCACCCGGCCCGATCGAGGTCATCGTCTGCACGTTACCGGAAGTGGCGGCTGAGCTCCGACGCGTAACTCCGGCCCAACACATCCGCGCTGGCCAGCAGCCAATCGTCCACCCGGCGGGTGCCCCGAGGCTCCTCTCTGGAGACCAGCAGCTCCTGCATCAAGCCCTCGAGCTCCTGTCGCGTGAGCAGGATGTCCCGCATGAACAAGCCCACGACGTCGCCGGCTGCCAACGTCAATCTTGACGGCAGGTGCAAGATTCGCGGCCGCCGCCGCAGGGCGATGGCGACGCTGTTCACGAGCTCGGCGTAAGCGATGATCTCCGGGCCGGCTGCATCGACGACCATGTTCTCGGCCTGGCCGGCAGCCCACGTCGCGATCTCCGCCACGTCTTCGCCTGCGACTGGCTGAACCCGGTAGAGCCCCCTCTCGGGGATCACGAAGAACGGCATGTTCCTCAGCAACCAGGCGATGTTGTTGATGAGGATGTCGCCCGGACCAAAGATCAGAGTCGGCCTGACGATCGCCCACGGCAAACCGGATTCGCGAACTATCTCTTCGGTGCGCGCCTTGCCTGCGTAATAGTCGAGGCG
>JBGQGI010000145.1:0-5111 GCA_041497375.1 Candidatus Dormibacteraceae bacterium
AGGCGTTGCTGGCTGCTTCTGCGGTGGGGACCCAGCCTCGGGACCAGTGGCACGAGCCGTGCCCGGGGTGCTTGGCGAAGTAACGCTGGTGGTAGTCCTCGGCCGGCCAGAAATGGGGGGCGGCCACGATCTCGGTCACTATCGGCTTATCGAAGTACCGCTGCGCCTGCTCGGCCGACTTGCGCGCGGCCGACTCCTGCTCGGGGCTGTGAAAGTAGATCGCCGAACGGTACTGGTGGCCGTGATCGGGGCCCTGGCGGTTCAGTGTCGTCGGGTCGTGCATGTTCCAGAAGGCGTTCAGGAGCTCGTCGTACGTGACGTTCGCCGGGTCGAAAGTGACCTCAACCGCCTCTGCATGGCCGGTCCTGCCGCTGCAGACCTGCTCATAAGTGGGGTTGTCGCGGGTGCCGCCCGTGTAGCCGGAAACGGCATCGATGACGCCGGGAATCTCGTTGAAGAGGTGCTCGACGCCCCAGAAGCATCCGCCCGCGAAAGTGGCTTTTTCCATCTCCGCCCCAGCATACGCCGCACCTATGATGCCCCTCGCGATGTCGCACCTTTCGGGAGGCGAGCCGCCGGCCACACAGCCCAGTCGAGGCTGGCTTCACATGGCCACCATCGACATCACGCCGCTCCGACGCCATCGCGACTTCCGCCTGCTGTTCGTCGGGCGGCTGGTGTCGTTCTTCGGCAGCATGATCACCGTCGTCGCCGTTCCCTACCAGGTGTACCAGCTGTCCCACAGCGTGCTGCTGGTTGGCTTCCTCGGGCTGGCCGAGCTGGCCGCGTTGATCGGTTTCGCGATGCTGGGCGGAGCGCTCGCGGACGCCGCCGACCGCCGGACCATGGTGCTGCTGAGCGAGGCGGGCCTCATGGCCGGCAGCCTCCTGCTCGCCGGGAACTCGCTGCTGGCACATCCGTTGATGTGGCTGATCTTCGCCGTCGCCGCACTCCAGGGAGCATTTGACGCTCTTCAGCGGCCTTCGCTCGACGCCCTTCTCCCCCGCCTGGTCGATCGCGATGAGCTGAAGGCCGCCGGTGCGCTGGGGAGCCTCCGCGGCACGGTGGGCATGATCGCCGGCCCGGCCATGGCCGGCGTGCTCATCGCGGTCGCCGGCCTATCGGTGACCTACCTGGTCGACGTGGCCACCTTCGTCGTCGGCCTCGCCTGCCTGCTGCTGATGCGAGCTGTTCCGCCACCGGTCGACGCCGCTAGACCGAGCATCGCGCGAGTCCTCGAAGGCATTCGGTACGCGCGGAGCCGGCCCGAGCTCATCGGAACCTACGCGGTTGACATCGTCGCGATGTTGTTCGGCATGCCGATGGCGCTCTTTCCCGCGATTGCGCAGAACCTGGGGGGTCCGAGCGTCCTCGGCCTGCTGTATGCCGCGCCCGCGGTGGGGTCGTTCTGCTTTGCCGCCACGAGCGGGTGGACACGCCGCATCCATCGTCACGGGATGGGCGTGATCGTCGCGGCCACCCTGTGGGGCGTGGCGATAATCGGCTTCGGCCTCATTCCCGGGCGCAACGCAGCTCTTGTCTTCCTTGGGCTGGCGGGGGCCGCCGACGCCATGAGCGGAGTGTTCCGTCAGGTGATCTGGAACCAGACGATCCCCGACTCTCTTCGCGGCCGGCTGGCGTCGATCGAGCTCTTAAGCTACTCGGTCGGCCCGACCCTGGGCAACTTCGAGGCAGGAGTAGTCGCCTCCCTTTTCAGCGTCCGAACGTCGGTGGTCTCCGGAGGCGTCCTATGCGTGATCGGCTGCGTTCTTTGCGCCATCGCGCTGCCGGCGTTTCGCAACTACGATGAGCGGCACCCGATAAGGCCGGTCGGGCCACCACAAGAGGACGCGAAGAAATAGGTCCACACGCCGCGCAGCCGAGTACGATCTGCGATCACCGGCGCCCGCCGGATTGCAGCCTCAGCGCCGTCAGACGAAAGGGGTAGCGAAAACTGGACAACTTGCTCGTGGGGTTGGGTGTCGCGGCGGCTTTGCTTGCCCTTTGGGCTGCTGTTTTTGCCACTCGGGCCGACATGGCGACCAGGCGGGCGGCAGCGCTCGCGAACAAGCGCTGGGAGGACTCCGTCAGGCCCTCGCCGCGTCTCAGCTTCACCAGCCCGCCGGCGCCAGGCCAGCCAATCGAGCTCGAGGTGGAAAACCTGGGCGGCACGCTCGCAGCCGGGGCCGTCATCGTGCAGGCGGGCGACGACCTCTACGCGGGGGAACTGACAATGCCCGAGCACGCCCCGCCGCGCCGGATCTACCTGAATCCCGTACTGAAGGCTTGGCAGCGAAAGAACCATCCCGCCTGTCTGCTACTGGTGGGCCGCGACCTCAGCGGCAAGTGCTGGGATTATCTCGACGGCAACAAGGCGATCGACGACCCACGCAAATGGCTCACTTCGCAGCTTCGCGACCTACGCCTGCAGGGCATTGTCGATTTTCCCGCAGTGACCGGTCCCGCCAAGCCCTGAAGAGATGCTGCCGGGGCATCCCTGGTGACCTCTAAGGGCTCGCTACTGTTCCAGGCGCGCTTCCACGTGCAGCTTGACGTTGCCGTGCAGGGCCTTCGAAACCGGACAGCCGTCCTTGGCTTCTTCTGCCAACCGCTGAAACTCCGCAGCGTCGATCCCGCCGACGCGGCCGCGCACAGTGAGCGTCGAGCTGGTGATGCCGGTACCCGGAACGAACTCGACCTCGGCGGTGGTGTTCAGCTCTTCGACCTTGTGGCCGGCCTTGGACAGGCCATTTGAAAAAGCCATGCAGTAGCAGGCTGCGTGAGCTGCCGCGATCAGCTCTTCGGGGCTGGTCTTTCCGTGCTGGCTCTCGGCCCGGCTCGCCCACGCCACAGGGAGCTCGGGGAACGCTCCGCTGGCGGGCTTGACCCGGCCGCTGCCGCTGGTGAGGTCCCCGCTCCAGACCGCTTCCGCCCGACTGATTGCCGCCATTCGTTTATCTCCTTGTCTATTTACGTCTGCTATCGCTCAGCCGCCAAGAGCACTTGTCGATGGCCATGTGGCCCACACCTGGTCGAGACTGGACTGAGTCTCCGTTTGATCGCGCAGGTCATATACGAATGTAGAACGGTTGCCCGCTGAGCATCCTTTCTGATCGCCCTTCAGCCACATCAGGTCATCGGACAGAAAGAAGGGTCGGCTGCGCCCATCCGAGCTGACGGTACCCTGGTCTGCCCCGCTCCTCGCGTCGATGAGATGGACGATCGAGACCCCGTTCGAACCGCGCACGGCGTATGCGATTCGCTTGCCGTCGGGTGATATTGCAGGGTCGATCCAGATCACGCCCGCTTTCAGCTGCGAGGCGCCGGCGGCCGGATCCCAGCGCCAGACGCTGCCCTGCTGCTCGTAGTACAGCTGATCTGCAACTGGCGACCACACAGCCATGCGCGGGCCGCCCTGCCTTCCCCAGCCGCCGGCCGGCGGAAGCAGTGCGAACACGGGTGACCGATTCCCGACGACATTGAGGTAGGTAGCCTTCCTGGGGCCCTGGTCCCACAACGCGTATCCGTTGTGGCCGTCGCGCGAGAACGCGCCGGAGCGCGACACGGTGTCCGTGTCGGCGCACAACGTGCCCGCTGGAGGGTAGGCCTGGATCTGGACGTTGCCTGCATCCCATGAGTCGTGGAGCGTCGGCGGACTGCTGCGGGAAACCCATAGGACCTGCGACAGATCGGGCGCTACGGCGACAAGCTTGCCGCCGATACCCAGCTCCAACACCCGCGTCGATGGAAGCTCAACCACTGCGTCCACAGGGCTGGTGATGACGACATGGTGCGGGTCGAGGATCTCCGTCACGGCGATGCCCTGCCCGAAGGAGCAGAAGTTCTGGGGGCTGGCCTCGTCTGCATAGTCGCGCAAGAACACTCCTGTCCTGCCGCTGATGGTCACGATGGCAACGGGATCGGTGTTGCCGACGTCACCGGTGCAGCTGATGGGCAGGGTCGACCTGAGGGTCGCAGGGCTCGCAGAAGGCAGGTGGCCGAACTGGGTCGGATTCAGCGTGAACAGGGGACTCGATGACGGCGTTCCGGGCGGCGGGGAGCCGGAAGTGTGCGAAGTCACAGTGGGCGGTGAGTTGCCGCATGCCGCAAGCAGCAGCGCAACGAGGATTGCGCACGCGGTGCGGACTGGTCGAGAATGCTCGAAAGATGCCCACTGAGCCCAGGAAGGTGCCAACTGGAAACCTGACGATAGACCATGAGTCGGTTCGGCTCCAGCGGCTGGCACGCTTGGCGGTGGAAGTTGGCGCCAACGTCCAGGCCGGCCAGTTCGTCCTCGTCAGAGGACGCGCTGAGCATGCTCCGCTTGCCCGCGAGATCGCTCGCGCCGCGTACCGCGCGGGGGCGTCCTATGTCCAGGCGGGCTACAGCGACAGGCATTTCGACCGGGCGCTGATCGAGTTCGGGCCGGACGAAGCGCTGACGTTCTCGCCGGCCGGTGACCTGGCGACGCTCCAGGAGCTCGGTTCACGAAGCGGCGCAATGATCGCCATCGCCGGCGAGCCGGACCCGAACCTGCTTCGCGACCTTGATCAAACTCGAGTCGGAAAGCTGCGCCCCATGGCAGTGCAGAAGCAGTACAGCGAGCTGATCGGAAGGCAGCTCATGAACTGGACGATAGTCGCCATGCCCAACCCCGCGTGGGCCGAGCAGATATTCGGCGAGCCCGATGTCGAACGGCTATGGCAGGCGGTGGAGAAAGCGGTGCGGCTGGACGCTGACGATCCTGTTGCACGATGGCGCGCTCACATTCAGCGCCTGGACGGCATTGCGCGGGCGCTGGGGGAGCGGCATTTCGATGCGCTTCACTACCGAGGGCCGGCCACGGATCTGACTGTCGGCCTTCTACCTGGATCGAAGTGGATGTGCGCGAACTTCCGTACGTCGTTCGGCATATCGCATGTTCCGAACCTCCCCACCGAAGAGGTCTTCACGTCGCCCGACCGGAGGCACGCCGACGGACGCGTGCGATCCACCCGGCCCCTGGAGGTCGGCGGTGCGGTTGTGCGCGACCTCGAGCTGGTGTTCAAGGACGGACGGATTACCAGGGTCGATGCGAGCGAGGGCGCAGATTTCGTTCGCGCCCAGGTCGC
>JBGQGI010000146.1:0-5109 GCA_041497375.1 Candidatus Dormibacteraceae bacterium
CTTGTTCGTCACCAACCTGTTGATGCAGCCCGCACAGCTATTCGTGCTGGCAATCGGATTCGCGCTCGAGAACGGCGGCCACACGCCGGTGCATCACCTCTTCGCGCTGGCGTCATTGCTGATCGTGTTCAAAGTTCCGGGCGCGCTCGGCGGAGCTGAGAAGGCCGCACACAAGCTCGAATCGGCGTTCTCAACGGGCCTGCACGGGCTGGAGCACGTCATCACTCGGGCGGCGTGATGGGCTGGTTGCGGGTTGGCAGCGTCTGCCTCGCCGCGGCGCTGATCTGGATGGTCGGCGCCTCAAGGGTTTCGAATCACGAGAAGCTCACCCTCGCCGCGATTGTTCCCGGCGCCACGATGACCCAACCTTTCGGATGCTCCAACCTGGTCCTCGAACCATTCGATCCCTACTGTCCGAGCCACCACGTGCATACGGGGGTCGACCTGGCGGCGCGCGCAGGCACTCCAGTCCACGCCGCTTCAGGGGGAACAGCCAGCGTTGGATTCGACGCGCAAGGCGCCGGCCTTTATGTGGTCGTGTCCTCCGACGGCCACGTTCGCGTCCTTTACTGCCACCTCACCGTTGCGTTGGTGGTGGGCACGCAGCAGGTCACGACCGGCCAGGTGATAGGCCAGGTTGGATCGACTGGCCTGGCGACCGGTCCCCACCTTCATCTCGAGGTCCAGGTGGACGGCCGCGCCGTCGATCCCATCCCATGGCTCGCCTCTTAACAACCTGGGTAGGCGCCGCGAATCGAGGCACCTACGCTGCAGTCAATCAAACGGAGGTGATCGGAATGTTTAACAAGGTTGTTTTGATCGGCCACTTGGCGGCGGACCCGGAGGTCAAAGCGACACCGAAAGGGGTCTACGTAGCAAACCTTCGGCTGGCCACCAACACGTATGCCGGGAAGGATGAGGACGGCAAAGGCAAGGAGGAGACGGAGTTCCACAACCTCGTCGTCTTCGGGAAGCCGGCGGAGTTCGCCGGCGAGTACCTGCGAAAAGGCCGCCTGCTTTGCGCCGAAGGCCGCTTGAGGACGAGATCGTGGACCGACACAGCAGGCCTGAAGCACTACAAGACCGAGATCGTGCTGGCCACCATGACGGTGCTGGGTCCCAAGCCGCAGGAGGTCGCCGCCTAGCCGAAGCGAGTCGAGGTTGCGTTCGGCGGGCTGGGAGGTAATGATGTAATCGATGGCTGAGGATTTAGGCGCCTGGTTCGCCGGTCGGCTACCCAAAACGTGGTTTGTGGGGCCGCCCGAGGTGAGCGCCGACGGCGACGAGGTGCTCGTGCTGGGCACGCTTCCCGACGTCGAGCTGGCGCAGGGCACGTCGGCTGACGGGCGCGCGGCAGCCCGTGCCGCTCGCATAGACCGGTTTCGGGAGGAGACCCGCGAGGAGCGAGTCAAGATCGCCCGTGAGGCCGAGCGCCACTTCAAGCGGAAGGTCGCCTGGGGGGCGCGATGCGGCGACGAGACCAAGATCTTCACCACGCTCAGCGTCCCCGTGATGACCCGCCTCAGGATGTCGGAACGCTCGATCCTCGACACCCTGGTCGCGGGCGGGGTGGCACGCAGCCGCAGCGACGCGCTGGCTTGGTGCGTGAGGCTGGTCGGCATGCACCAGGCTGACTGGATCCGCGGCCTGCGCGACGCTCTGATCAAAGTCGAAGAGGTCCGAAGCAAGGGCCCGCTGAACTAGGCCTCCTGCGCGGCGCAGGTTCCGAACCGGAGCCTCGTCAAGACCGTTGATACCCTGTGGGCACTTTGACAGTCGAGGACGATCGCCGGCACGTCGTGATCATGGGCGCCGGACCGGCAGGCTTGACCGCCGCCTACGAGCTCATGAAGCACGAGGTCCCGATCTCGGTCGTCGAGAAGGACAGCGGCTACGTGGGCGGGCTGGCCCGAACCGTCGAGCACAAGGGCTACCGCTTCGACATCGGTGGGCACCGTTTCTTTTCCAAGAACCAGGAGGTCGAGGATCTCTGGACCGAGATTCTCGGCTCGGAGATGCTCACCCGAGACCGCCTGTCGAGGATCTATTACCGCGGTCGGTTCTTCGCCTACCCGCTGAAGGCCGCCAATGCGCTCTGGAACCTTGGCCTCCTGGAGACGATCAGGTGCACTGCCAGCTATGCGCGTGCGCGTGCGTTTCCGATCCGCAATCCACGCAGCTTCGAGGATTGGGTCCGCAACCAGTTCGGGTGGCGGCTCTACAGCATCTTCTTCAAGACATACACCGAGAAGGTTTGGGGTATCCCGACCACCGAGCTCTCAGCCGACTGGGCAGCTCAACGAATCAAGAGCCTCGACCTTTGGCTGGTGCTGACCAGCGCGCTGCTGCCGCACCGGAAACCGACCCATCGCGACGACATCGTTACGACACTGATCGACAGCTTCCGCTACCCGCGCCTCGGACCAGGACAGATGTGGGAGCGAGTGGCCGAGATCTGCAAGGAGAAAGGCCAGCCAGTGATGTTTGGGCAAGTGGTCGACACGATCAAGCATGATCGTGGTCGCGTTCGCTCGGTGACCACCCGTTCGGCGTCGGGCGAGATCAAGGAGCACGCCGGAACCGACTTCGTCTCGAGCATTCCAATACGCCAGCTGATAGAGCGCCTCGACCCGCCGCCTCCGGTCGCGGTGCAGAAGGCGGCGCAGAGCCTGTCCTACCGAGACTTCATCAGCGTCGCGCTGATGATCGATCGGGCCGACGTCTTCCCCGACAACTGGATATACATTCACGACCCAAGCGTGCGCGTGGGTCGCATTCAGAACTTCAAGAACTGGAGCCCCGACATGGTTCCGGACGAGGCCAAGACTTGCCTGGGTCTCGAGTACTTCTGTTTCGAGGGCGACGGGATGTGGACGTCAGACGACGTGACGCTGATCAAACTCGCCACGAATGAGCTGGCCCAGCTCGGGATCTGCACGCCGGACCAGGTGTTCGACGGAGTGGTTGTCCGCCAGCCCAAGGCCTATCCGGTCTATGACGACTCGTACCAGGCCCACGTAGACGTCGTCCGCGACTACCTGAGCGCGCAGCTGAGCAACCTGCACCTGATCGGCCGCAATGGCATGCACAAGTACAACAACCAGGATCACTCGATGATGACGGCGTTGCTGGTCGCTAAGAACATCGCGACGGGCTCGAGCTACGACCCGTGGAAGGTCAATGCCGAGGCTGTCTATCACGAGGACGTGCACGTCGGAGAGAAGGACCTGTCGGGCAGGCAGGTGCCCGCTCGAATCGCCGGGTAGTCTGCGCGCTAGGCCGTCTTCGGTCGCGTGAAGTTCGCAGCGACCAGACTGGCGACGGCGAGGACGGCGAACAGGATCGCGTGCTTCTCATGCGGGCCGGACGAGGTCGACGTGAACAGCTGCAGCACGCCCACCGCATAGAGCGCAGCAACCACCAGGAATACGACGGCGAGTATCACGAAACCGATGGCCAGTGGAGTTGATTTCACAGGTTCAAGGCTAACAGGCCAAGGCTGACCAACCCAGCCCCCATGCAGTACCAACCGTAGGGATCAAGCCGCCCCGATCGAAAGTAGCGGAGCAGGAAACGGGCGCTCAAGTAAGCCGCCACGCCGGAAAGAATTGCGGCGGCAATGTACTCGCCAACCGGCACGCCGCTCGCAAACAGCTGGGGCACCTCGAGCACGCCCGCCGCAAGGATGACCGGCGTTGCGAGCAAGAACGAGAAACGGGCCGCCTCTTGATGTCGCAAGCCGGCCAGCAGACCGCCGCCGATGGTGACCCCCGAACGCGAGATGCCTGGAAGGAATGCCAGCGCCTGGCATGCGCCGACGAGGGCTGCGGCTCGAAAGCTGATTCTCTCTGCCTCTGCGAAGCTCTCTTCCTGCTGGACCCTAGGCTTCGAGTCGAGGGCCGCGCGGTGCTCAGCACGGCGCCTCAGCTGCTCGAAGGTGAGCATCAGCACGCCGTTGACGACGAGGAACACGGCTGCAACGTAGGGGCTTGCGAACAGCGATTTGATCCGCGTTTCGAAGAAGACACCAAGGATCGCGGCCGGAATGGTGCCGACCATCAACAGCATGGCGAGCCGCTCCGATGGCGTGTCGATGCGGCCGCGCACGGCGGCGGTAAAGAAGCTCTTGATGATGTCGACCCACTGCGTCCTATAAATGAAGAGCAGCGCACCCGCCGTGCCCAGATGCAGCAACACGAGAAAGGGGACGAACGAGGGGTCGGACTGCCTGAAGCTCCAATGCAGGAGGCTCGGTATCAAAACCGCATGCCCGAGCGACGAGACCGGAAAGAGCTCGGTGGCTCCCTGCAGCAACCCCATGAACAGCGCTTGAGCTACCGACATCGAGTGTCCAGATGAAGGGAAGGCAGCTAGCGGGGACTCAGCTTTGCGATGGCCTCGCCAACAAGGCGGCGCGCTGCTTCGAACTCGCGGCGGATGGCGGCGGCCTCGGCGCGGTCCAGGATCGCAACGACCTCGTCCCAGCGCTCACTGTCGCGCTCGCGCAGCCCGGCCTTCACCTGGCCGATCGTCTGCGTGGCGAACAGCAGGCCGCCGCCAGGATTGTCGAGGATCGAGCTTGCGATCTCGAGCTGGCCTCGAGCCCACAAGACGATCTCCTCTCCCGGGTGGGTGTCGAGCTTTTTCGGACGCAGCACCTCCATCGCCTGACTATTCTCGTCCAAGCGCGATGAGCGCTTCGCCTGTCAGGCGGTAGACGGTCCATTCCGAATTGGGGTTGGCGCCGAGGCGCTCGTAGAAACGGATGGCTTCGTGGTTCCAATTCAGGACTGCCCATTCAAGCCGGCCGCAGCCACGCTCCACGGCCAGGTGTGCGAGGTGTGCGAGCAGCGCTCGGCCAACGCCTCGACCGCGGTGATCTGCAAGCACGAACAGATCCTCCAGGTAAAGGCCCGGGCGGGCGAGAAACGTCGAGAATGTGTGGAAGAAGAGAGCGAAGCCGATCGCCCCGGCCTCCTCCTCAGCGATCACCGCCTCCGCGTACGGACGCGGACCGAATAGCCCAGTCCGCAAAAGCTCGTCGGTCATGACGACCTGATCCTCGAGCTTCTCGAACTTGACAAGCTCGCGAATCAGGTTGGCGATGAC
>JBGQGI010000147.1:0-5105 GCA_041497375.1 Candidatus Dormibacteraceae bacterium
CGAACCTGCTTCCCGTCGACCATCGCGTTGAAGCCCCCGCTGACCTCGTGGTTGAGGGGCGGAACGATGCTGGCCAGCGAAACAAGCTCGACAGGTACGATTTTGCTCATGCAGGTGTTCCTTGGGCTAAGCGGCCGCTGGGCCGCAAAAGCTGTAAACGGCTAACGCACAATTCGCGCAGCAGCCAACTTTACCAGAACACCACCGGGCCTCAACCCCAGAGGGCCGGGCTTACGCTGCTGAGCGGTTTTCTTGCATCCGAAGCGCTCGGGCGGCTTCGCGGCCACGCCGGGCCGCTTCCTTGCTCGCCAGGTGGCGGACTCGGAGCTGGCCGGGGTCGACCATGAGCCGGTTGCGGTTGACTAGCACCTTGGGCTCGCCTGGCGCCGGCTCGATCACGACGGTCCTCTCGAGGACGGCGGTGACCCAGACGCGCCGACCGTCGACTTCGGCTGAGAAGTCGGGAAGGATCTCGTCGTCCTCGTCCATCTCGACCGAGTCGAGGCGAACGAGCTCAGCGGGGCTCTTCAGCGTGTCTCCAGGCTTTCGGTTTGAAACCATGCTCATATCCCAGATACCCGATCACAAGCAAGCCCAAACCCAGCAGGAGCCATGGAATCAGGTGTGCCGGGAATACGAGAAAAACCTCCCGTATACGGGGCCCCACGCGACGCCCGATCTCGAGAAAGATCGCGGCCCAGAGGAGGGCTGACACAAATACGCACGGTATGAAAACCCTATAAGGGACCCCAAGTATTCCCGATAAAGCCGACAAGACTATCCGCATGCCCGGAATGTGGCGGCCGAGGATGATCGCCCAGGGCCCCCATCGCTTGAAAAGGCCCTCGGCGCGAAGCAACCTCGCCTCTGTAACGCCGATGTACCTGCCGAAACGCTGGATGAACGGCCGCCCGTACTTGCGGCTGATGGTCAGGTTGCATGCGCTGCCGAGAACCGCTCCCGACACAACGGCGAGATAGGCCAGCGGGTAGGGGATGGCGCCAGTGGTCGTCAGGTAGCCCCCGTACATGATCGCGACGTCGCCAGGCGCCGGCAAAGGCACGCCGAGCTCCTCCACGAAGATGACGAGGAACAGGCCGCTCGACTGGTGCTGATGTACGAATTCCTGCACGGCATGCGTGAGGGGCCGCCACCAACTTGGTTCCTGCAGCCAGCCCGGAAGGTTGTCGGAGAGGGAAAAAGCCAGTGCCAGCATTGATCACCCGGGCGCTCGGTGGGCGGATTATAGGCTCGCGCCAGCGAGCTCCAGAGCTATCGGCGTGCGGCGGTCAGGAGCGATTCGGGTGAGGCCCATTCGGCTCTGGCCCCGAAGACATCCGCAAAGTGCCTAGCGTATTCACCGGCCGCGATGGCGGTATCGATGCGCCGGCCCGTGAGCGCTTCGACCGACGTCGGACGCTTGTCTGCGTGTCCGCACGGAACGATGCCGTCGAAGTACTGAAGGTCGGTCGTGAGGTTCAGTGCGAACCCGTGGCACACGACCGAGCGGTAGAGCTTGATACCGATGGCAGCCACCTTCTCGCCATGCGACCAGACCCCGGTGAGGCCGCGCTCGCCAGGCTCCGACTGGACACCAAGCTCGCGCAGATACTCGATCAGCGATTGCTCGAGCTTCTGGATGTAAGCGGGAATCGTGAGCTCGAAGTGCACCAGGTCGATGATGGGGTACCCCACCAGCTGGCCAGGGCCGTGGTACGTGGCTTCACCGCCGCGGTCGGACCAGATCACATCGACATGCCGCTGCGTCCGCTCGCTCTCATGCCACAAAAGGTGGTCGGGGCTCGCTGCCTTGCCCATCGTGAAGACGTGTGGATGTTCGAGCAGCAGGAGGGTGTCGGGCTCGCGTCCCTCTCGGACGGCAGCCACGATCTCCGCCTGGAGGTCCCATGCCTCCTGGTAAGGAGCGCTACCCAGCCAGCAGGCTCTTACGTTCTGGGACTTGCTCATCTGCGTGGTATGAGGATCTGACCAGGGGACCTGCTTCGACGTGTCCGAAGCCCATCTCGAGCGCCAGTCCCTTCAGCCTCACGAACTCCTCGGGCTTGTAGTACCTGACGACTTCCGCGTGGCTCTTGGTCGGCCGCAGGTACTGGCCGACGGTCAGGACGTCGATGTTGTGCGCGCGCATGTTGCGAAAGACCTCGAGCAGCTCGTCCTCTGTCTCGCCAAGGCCGACCATCAATCCAGACTTGGTCACCGTCTGCGGTGCCGACGCCTTGACATGTCGGAGGAGGGCGAGGCTGTTCGCATAAACGGCCTTCGGCCGGATGCGCGCGTACAGGCGCGGCACCGTTTCGGTGTTGTGGTTGAAGATGTCGGGGCCGGCATCGACCACGGTCTGCACGGATTCCAGGTCGCCCTGGAAGTCCGGGGTCAGCACCTCGATCGTCGTGCCAGGGCTTCGCCGGCGGATCGCGCGGATGGTGCGCGCGAAGATGCCGGCACCGCCGTCCTTCAGGTCGTCCCTGTCGACCGAGGTGATGACGGCGTGGCGGAGGCCGAGCTCGGCCACCGACTCGGCGACTCGCAACGGCTCGCCGAGATCGAGCTCTGTGGGTCTACCTGATGTGACTGCGCAGAACCGGCAAGCGCGCGTGCAGACATCGCCGAGGATCATGAAGGTCGCGGTGCGCCGGTTCCAGCAATCGAAGATGTTCGGACATCGCGCCTCCTCGCAGACCGTGTGCAGGCGGCTGCCCTTGACGATCTGCTTGAGCTCCTTGAAGTTCTCGCTTTCGGTCACGCGGATGCGGATCCATGAAGGGATGGGCGCCTGGGTCAGCGGGACGCCGGTGCTCACAGCTGGATGCTCGCGGCGGTCCATTCCTCAATGCGCTTCTTGATGGTGCTGAGGAATTGACCCGCCATCATCCCGTCGATGATCCGATGGTCGAAGCTCAGGCAGATGTTCATCATGTGCCTCACGGCGATGCCGTCGCCGATCACGACGGGCCGCTTGACAATCGACTCGGTGGTGAGAATCGCCGCCTGCGGCTGGTTGATGATGGGCTGGCTGGCAACGGAGCCCGTGGAGCCCGTGTTGTTGAGCGTGAAGGTGCCCCCCTGTACGTCGTCGGGCTTGAGCTGCTTGTTCCGCGCCCGGTCGACGAGGTCGTTGATCGAGCGCACGAGCTCGGTGAAGCCGAGCTGGTCAGCGTCCTTGAGGACGGGGACGATGAGGCCGTCAGGGATCGAGACAGCGATGCCCATGTTGATGTAGTGCTTCAACACGACACCTTCATCGCTCCACGTCGAGTTGAGCCAGGGAAATTGCTTTATGGCGTCGCACACGATCTGCACGACGAAGGGGAGGTAGGTGAGAGATACCCCATGCCGCGCACGAAAACCTTCCTTCTCCGTCTCCCGATAACGCACCAGGTTGGTGACGTCGACCTCCTGAAGGGTCCAAGCGTGAGGGGACGTGGCCAGGCTCCGGACCATGTGCTCGGCGATCGAGCGCCGCATGGAACCGAGCTTGACCACCTCCTCGCGCGCGCCGTCGACGCGTGCAGCACGTGGGGCGGCCGGCGCCGGAGCGGCAGGTCTTGCCGAGGGTGCAGCGGTGTCGCTCTCTAGAGCGGCGAGAACATCGTCTCGGGTCACCCGGCCCCCCATCCCGCTGCCGCGAAGCGCGGCGGCGTCAATGCCGTGCTCGGCCGCGAGCTTGCGCACGGCGGGGGACAGGCGCGCCCTGTCGTTGCTTCCGTCACCGCCGGCGGTGGCCGTGGAGGGCTTGACGGGGACAGGAGCGGGCGCGCCGGCACGTGGCGCCGGGGCGGCAGGTACCTCTGGGCGGGGGGCTGCGGGTTCCTTGGCCGGTGCTGGAGCGGACGAGCCGGCGGCTCCGGCCGGGGCGCCGGAGGTCTCGATCTGGGCGATCACGGCTCCGACCCGGACGGTCTCGCCCTCGGTGACAGCGATCTTGACGAGCTTGCCTTCGAAGGGCGAGGGGATCTCAGCATTGACCTTGTCGGTGACGACTTCGACGATGGGCTCGTCGCGCTTGACGAAGTCACCCTCGCTCTTGAGCCACTTTTCGACCGTGCCCTCGGTCACCGACTCGCCGAGCTGGGGCATCTTGATCTGGGCCAAGCCCATGCGCCTTCTCCTAGCCGAGTATTGATCCGAGTCTATCAACTGCCACTCTCGATCAGACAGGGCGCGTAACTGGCCTCTCCGCGGGGTCGTTCTACTTCTGGGCGCAGCGAGCAACGAAATCGGGCCCAGGGAGGTGAAAACGAATGCGCAACGTCCTTCGGATCGCGATCGTCGTGTCGGCGATCGCGGGGCTGCTTGTGGTGAGGGGAATGGGTCCCAAACCGAGCGTTCTGTCCAACCCGACCAAGTACTGATTATTGATTGATCCCCGACAAAGGGGCCAGGCATCTGAGGCGGCCTTGCGGCAGCACCTCGCCACCTGGCCCCTTTACCCAGACCCTCCCGTCGACGCCGCAACCGCTGTCGGGACGGGCTACCCTCCGTCGCATGAGATCGCCATCACGCGCCGTGTTTCGCCTTCGCGTGGTGGTTGCCATCCTCGTCTCGATCGTTGTTGTTGGCGCCTTCGGCCTCTGGCTCTCGTCGCTGCGCCCACCAGACGTTTCTGTCTCAACGGCGAGCGAGACCCCAACTCCGGACGACCCGAGCCCCATACCAACCCTGCAGCCGGCTATCACCCGCCTGCCCAACGCGCGACTTACTCCGGGGGTAGTCAGCGCAGACGTGACGCCGGCCGACATCAACCGCACTATCTGTGTCAGTGGCTATTCCAGCGGCCGCCGGCTCGATGATGGTCGCACGGTGCGGCCGCCCAGCTCATACACGACCGCACTGAAGCGACTGCAGATCGTCCAGTACGGTTACACGGACACGCGGCTCGCCGACTACGAAGAGGACCACCTGATCCCGCTGGAGCTGGGTGGTGATGGGTACGCACGGGGAAACCTCTGGCCAGAACCGTATGCCGGGAGTACCGGAGCTCGGATCAAGGACAGGGTCGAGAACGCGCTGCATCGGCTGGTTTGCAATGGCCAGGTCGGGTTGCGCACGGCTCAGCACGTGATCGCGACCAACTGGTATGCCGC
>JBGQGI010000148.1:0-5103 GCA_041497375.1 Candidatus Dormibacteraceae bacterium
AGGCGGCACCGTCCACTACGCGAAGGACGCGGCGGAAGCTCGCGAGATCATCGGCCGAATCTGCACGCAGGCCGGCAGCGTGTCGGGCTCGCTCGGCTCCGCAAGCCGCATGGTGGTGACCAAGGTCAAGACGATGGCCGGCGAGGAGATCGAGCTCAACCCGTATCTGGAAGGGCTCGGGATGGAGGTGGTCGAGACGGACCTCGGCGAACGCATGGTCCAGCTCACCCACACTCATCCGTCGCACCTCATCGCGCCCGCCATCCACCTGACCAAAGAGGACGCGGCTGCCGTGTTTGGGACCGAGGCCACGATCGAAGCCATCCAGTCGCACGCGCGCGAGTCGCTGCGACAAAAGTTCATCGAAGCGACAGTCGGCATCAGCGGGGCCAACCTGGCCATCGCTGAGACTGGGACCATCGTCCTCGTCACCAATGAGGGCAACGCCGATCTCACGACGACGCTGCCGCCCGTGCACATCGCCCTGTTTGGATTCGACAAGCTGGTGGCGACGCTGGAAGACGCTGTCGCGGTTCTCCGGATGCTGCCCCGAAGCGGCACCGGGCAGGTCATGACCAGCTACGTCAACTGGATCACCGGACCTTCGCGATCGGCCGACATCGAGCAGTCATTGACCATCGGGGTGCATGGGCCGCGCGAGATGCATTGCGTGATCCTGGACAACGGACGCACGGAGATGCTGGCGGATCCGATTTTCCGCGATGCCCTCACCTGCATTCGCTGCGGCGCCTGCTCCAACGCGTGTCCACCCTTCATGGCGGTCGGCGGGCATCAGTTCGGACACATCTACAACGGACCGATCGGCCTGGTCCTCACGCCGTTCCATCACGGCATCGACAAAGCCGACCTGCCGAATACCCTTTGCACCCAGTGCAATGCGTGCCAGGACATCTGCCCGGTGGACATCCCGCTGCCGCGCCAGATCCTCGAGCACCGTCGCAAAGGGCGCAAGTCGCTGCGTAAGAAGGTGCTCACCGGCATCTGGGAGCGGCCGGCCCTGGCCGACAGCGTGCTTCGCGCCGGCGCCCCTTTCAGCCGCCTCGTGCCGGGGGCACCGCCGTTGGCGCGCGTCCCGTTCCGGGACCTCTCCGACGGCACGGCAACGGGCAAGGGCAAGGGTGGCGAGCCGCTCACGATCTTTGCCTCCTGCATGGTCGACCGGATGCTGCCCGCGGCAGCGGTCGCGCTGCGCCACATCGCAACCACGGCCGGCTATGACGTTGGGTTTCCCAAGGGCCAGTGGTGCTGCGGGTTGATCGCCGCCAACGCGGGGGACTTCGCCGGAGGCGCAGACCTCCATGCCGACCTGGCCGCCAACCTTGGAGATTCCAAGGGTCTGATCGTGACCCCGTCGGCCTCGTGCTTCGGCGCATTCACCATCGACGCCCCGGACTGGGGCGCCACCGCGAACGAGGCTCTCAGCTCGCGCTTCCGGGACTCCACACGATTCGCGCTGGACCTTCTGACCGAGCGGCCGGAGCTGGTGCGAGAGACGGGGACGGGCCTCAAGGTCGCCTATCACGACTCGTGCCAGACCCTCCGACAGCTCGGTCTCAAGGCCGAGCCCCGGCGCCTTCTGGGTCTCGCGGGGTACGAGGTGGTCGACATCCCGGACATCGCGAACTGCTGCGGGTTCGGTGGCACCTTCAGCCTTGATTGGCCACGCGTGGCGGGCCGGCTGGCGGACTGGAAGCTCGACGCGATCGCCAAAACCGGCTGCACTGTGGTCGCGTCCGACAACCCGGGCTGCCTTCTCCACATCGCGAGGGCCGCGCGCCGGCGCGGCATCGAGCTGCGCGTGGCGCACGTGCTCGAGCTCGTCGCGGAGCGCCTGGCAACCGAGGGCCGGTAGGGTTACTCCCGGTGAGAATCACGCTCGTCGCCACCGCCCCAGCCGACATCACAGCCGACGCTCTGGCGATCCCGATCGCCACCGGGCAGCGTCTTTCAGGATCAGCTGTCGACCTCGATCGGGCGCTGGGTGGCCTTGTGTCGGAGCTGCTCGGTAGCGGGGAGTTCAAGGGACGCATCCACGAGGTGCTGCCTGTGCCCACGAATGGGCGCATCGCCGCCCGCCGATTGATCCTCTACGGGCTCGGCGCGATCGGCGATCTCGATGGCCAGCGGTTGCGCTCGGCCCATCACGAGCTGGTGCGCGCCGCCCGCACCTACGGATACCGCCGTATCGCCCTTATGCGCGCGGAGCCCTTGGCAAGTGACAGCCTGCAGGCGGTGGTCGAAGGGTGCGTCATGGGCACGTTCGAGCGGAGATCCCGCCAGACGGGTTCACAGCCCGAGCGCGGCGAGCTGGACGAGCTGGTGCTCACAGGATTCGGGCATGGCCGAGACCACGAAGTCGTGTTGGCCCAAGAGGCAGGCGAGGCGACAAACCGCGCCCGCGAATGGCAGAACGCGCCGGCCAACGAGCTGACTCCCGATGTGCTGGCGCAAGAGGCCAGGAAGATCGCGCAGCGGCACAACCTCGAGATCGAAGTCCTCGGCCCGGCCGAGCTGCGGGCCGGCGGCTACAACCTCCTCCTCGGGGTCGCCGCCGGCTCGACGCAGCCGGCGCGCATGATCCGGCTGCGCCACCGTGGTCGGGAGCTGGCGGGCGAGTCGGCGCAGACCGACGCTCCCGTGCTGGCTCTCGTCGGCAAGGGCATCACCTTCGACA
The DNA here is from genome assembly GCA_041497375.1 of Candidatus Dormibacteraceae bacterium. Taxonomy (GTDB): domain Bacteria; phylum Chloroflexota; class Dormibacteria; order Dormibacterales; family Dormibacteraceae; genus Palsa-872. Next base: position 2,696 of record JBGQGI010000148.1, read on the forward strand.
CCGGCGGCATCTCGTTGAAAGAGCCGCCATCGATGAGCCAGATGAAGGCGGACATGGCAGGCGCTGCAGCCGTGCTGGCGGCCATCGATGTCATCGCCGCTCGCAAGATCCCGCTGGATGTGATGGCGGTGGTCGCCACTACCGAGAACATGGTCGGACCGTCAGCTCAGCGCCCCGGCGACGTCGTCGTGAGCGCCGACGGCAAGACGGTCGAGATCCTCAACACCGACGCCGAAGGCAGACTCGTGCTCGCAGACGCAATTACACACGCTCTGCGCAACGGCGCCACGCATCTGCTGGACCTCGCCACCCTCACGGGCGCGGCCACCATCGCGATCGGTCATGGCGCCACTGCCGGAGTGAGCAACAACGATGAGTTCTGGCTGCTGGTCGAGGAGGCGGCACGGCGCGCCGGCGACCGTGTCTGGCGCCTGCCGATATTCGCCGATTACCGCGTACTGTTGCGCAGCCAGATCGCCGACTTGAGGAACTCTGAATACGGCGAGGCGGGGGCCATACTGGGTGGCATGTTCATCGGAGAGTTCGCGCGCGGCAAGCCATGGGCGCACCTCGATATCGCCGCCTCGAGCTGGAACACGAATGCCGAGTTGACAACCGTGCTGCGAGGACCGTCCGGAGCGGGAACCCGGCTCTGCATAGAGCTGGCGGAACTCATGGGCGGGGCCAAGCGTTAGGGATCTAGAGGTGAGACCCGAGATGGCGACCGGAGCCTTTGAGCCCAGGCGGCCCGATCCGCGCGTTGCGGGGCCCGGCCCGTCGTCGTCGCGCATCGAAAGATGCGCTCCTCCTAGTTCCACCCGCGCCTTCGGCTCGGACCACCTGGATCTCCAATTCTCTCGGCCGGCACTCGGGTCCCACCTCTGATGGGAATCCTCGAGACCATCGAATCCCCGGCTGACCTTCGGAAGCTGGACCAGGCGCATCTCTCGCAACTCGCCAAAGAGGTGCGCGCGTTCCTGGTCGAGCAGACGTCCCGCTCGGGCGGGCACCTGTCGCCAAACCTGGGCGTTGTCGAGCTCACATTCGCGCTGCACAGGGTCTTCGACAGCCCGAAGGATGCGATCGTCTGGGACACTGGCCACCAGGCCTACGTCCACAAGATCGTCACCGGGCGCTCGCGCGATTTCGCGCAGCTTCGCCAGGCCGGCGGCCTATCCGGATATCCATCGCGCAAGGAATCCGAGCACGACTTCGTGGAGAACAGCCATGCGTCGACATCCCTGAGCTACGCGCTGGGAATCGCCGAAGCGAGACTGCGACAAGGCATAGGCGGGCATGTGATAGCGGTTATCGGTGACGGCGCGCTGACTGGCGGCATGGCCTATGAGGCGCTGAACCAGATTGCACACCTCCAGCCGCCCAACCTGATCATCGTCATCAACGACAACGGGCGTTCTTACGCCCCGACCGTCGGGGGCCTTGCGCGCCACCTGTCACAGCTGCGCGTCGACCCTCGTTACGAGCGCATCAAGGAGGACATCTCACGCCTCCTCCGCGACTTGCCTCTCGTCGGACCTACCGCCGATCAAGCAGCGTATCGCGTGAAAGAGGGCCTCAAGCAGCTCCTCCAACCATCGACGATCTTTGAAAGTCTCGGCATCAAGTACGCGGGAATCGTCGACGGTCATGACGAGCCGGCCCTCGAAGAGGTGCTCTCGCGGTCCAAACGCCTGCGAGCGCCAACGGTCGTGCACGTGATCACGGAGAAGGGTCACGGATACGGCCCGGCCGTCGACGATGAGGTCGACAAGCTCCACGGCGTGGGCGCGTTCGACCCGTTGACCGGCCGCCCTCGATCGACCGAGCTCACTTACACAGACGTCTTCGGCGAGGCCCTCATGACGGCGGCGACGAGGCGCCCCGAGGTTGTCGCAATCACCGCGGCGATGGCCTCATCGACAGGGCTGCTGAACTTCGCCAAGGAATTTCCTGAGCGCTTCTTCGACGTCGGCATCTGCGAGCAGCATGCCGTGACGTTCGCGGCCGGCCTCGCGCTCGCCGGCATGCACCCGGTGGTCTGCATTTACTCGACCTTTCTGGCGCGAGCCTTCGACCAGACCATCATGGACGTCGCGCTGCACAACCTTCCGGTCGTTTTCGTCATCGACCGCGCCGGCGTGACCGGCCCTGACGGCTCTTCACACCACGGCATCTTCGACCTCTCTTTTCTTCGCCTCATCCCGAACCTCAAGATTGCGGCTCCTGCGGACGCCACCGAGCTTTGCGCTTTGCTCGAGACGGCGCTGGCCTCCGACGGTCCAATCGCGATTCGCTACCCAAAGGGTCCGGTGCCATCGACGCCGGACCTGCCGGTTGAGCCGCTGCCGATCGGCCGGTGGGAGGAGCTGCGCAAGGGATCTGACGCGGTGATCTTCGCGGTCGGCCGC
>JBGQGI010000149.1:0-5102 GCA_041497375.1 Candidatus Dormibacteraceae bacterium
ATAAAGCTGGCCTTCGCCGCCAATGTTCCAGAGCCTCATTCGGAACGCGGCGGCGGCGGCCAGCCCCGTCAGTAGAAGAGGCGTCGCGGTGACGAGCGTGCTGGTCAGCGCCCCAGGCGCAAAGAAGGCGCGGTCGAAGATTCTCTGGTAGGTCGCAATCGGATCTTTGCCCGCGACCAGGAGAACGACCGCAGCGGCCGCGAACGCGGCGACGAGCGAAAGCGCGGGCACTGCGACGAGCAGCCAGCGAGATGTCGTCTGCCGACGCTGAATCCTAATCAATTCACCGTCGCACCCGCCATCATCAGGCCGATGTGCTGGATGTCGGCGCCGGCGCGCGGAATGATGCCCACGATGCGTCCCTCGTAGATCACCGCAATGCGGTCGGCAAGGACCAGGATCTCGTCGAGGTCCTCGCTGATGAGCAGGATGCCCACACCACGCGACGCCGCCTCGATCAGAAGAGTGCGCACGTTCTCCGTGGCGCCCACGTCGAGGCCGCGAGTCGGGTTGGCCGCCACTATCACCACAGGCTCGCTCGACAGCTCCCGCGCCAGCACCACCTTCTGCACGTTGCCCCCTGATAAGAGTCGTGTTGGAGTCTCGGGGCCGGGAGCTGCAACAGCAAAACGCTTCATCAGATCTCTGGCGCTGGCGAGGGCCAGGCCGCGACGGAGGATGCCCAGCCGAGAGATGGGCGGCCGCTTGTGCGATTTGAGGATCAGGTTGTCGGCGATCGAAAGGCTAGGCGCGACCCCGGTACCCATGCGGTCCTCGGGAACGTGCGCCACCCCTTTCTCGATGGCCTCCTCGGCGTCCGCGTTGCGCAGCTTTCTGCCGGCCAGGAGCACGTCTCCCGACGTCCGCGACCGTGTCCCCGAGATCACCTCGGCGAGCTGACGCTGGCCGTTTCCTGAAACACCGGCAAGGCCGACGATCTCCCCGCCCTTGACGCTGAGCGACACTCCGTTGAGCGCGCGGATCCCGAGATCGCCGTTGGCGCTAACTCCCAGCAGCTCGAGCACGACTTTCGCTCGCGAGAGATCCTGCGCCTTCTTCGATTGCGCAAACACCACCTCGCGGCCGATCATCATCCGCGCCAGCTCCGCGGGGCTGCTCTCGCGCGTCACGACTGTCCCGATCGACCGCCCTCCACGCAGGACCGTCACGCGATCCGACACGGCCATCAGCTCGTCGAGCTTGTGCGAGACGAACACGACAGTCCTGCCCTCGTCGGTCATGCGGCGAAGCGTCACGAAGAGGTCCTCGGCTTCCTGCGGTGTCAGCAGCGAGGTGGGTTCGTCGAGGATCAGAATGCGGGCCCCGCGGTAGAGAGCTTTCAGGATTTCGACACGCTGCTGCTCTCCCACCGACAGCTGCCAGATCCGAGCCCTGGGATCGACAGGCATCCTGTATCGCTTGGCCAGCTCATCGACGGTCGCATCGATGGTTCTCGCCGACGTGCGAAGCCAGGCGGCCCTGCGATCGCCCAGAACGATGTTGTCCGACACCGTCAGGGATGATGCGAGCCTGAAGTGCTGGTGGACCATCGAGACGCCCGCCGCCATCGCGTCCCTCGGCGAATGAAACTCAACCCGGCGGCCGTCGATGGCGATCTCGCCCGAATCTGGCCGGTAGAGGCCCGTCAGGATGCTGGCGAGAGTCGACTTGCCCGCACCGTTCTCGCCGAGAAGGGCGTGCACCTCGCCAGGCGACGCTTCGAAATCGACCGCGTCGTTGGCGAGGACGCCAGGGAATCGCTTGGTGATCGAGCGCATGGCCACCGCCGGGACCTGCCCGGCGGTGACCTCATTCACGCTTTCGCTCGTCAGCTGCCCTTCGGGCTTCCGATCACGCCCTGCACGAACCAGTCCATGCTGAGGATCTGGTCGAGAGTGAGCTTGGTGCCGCTCGGAACCTTCACCTTGCCCGACTGATCGTTCAGCGGCCCGGTGAACTCATAAAAGCTGCCCGCTACCAGAGCGGCTTTCTTGTCGTTGATCTTGGCCTGGGTGGCGGAGTCCACGGACTTGCCGAACGGCGCGATGTCGACGAAGCCGTCCGAGAGGCTGCCGTAATAGCTGCCGCTCGTCCACGTGCCATCCATGGCCGCCTTCACGCGCTTCAGCTCATACGGGCCCCAGTGATAGACGGTGCCGGTGAGCCACTGGTCAGGAGCGAACGACTGCTGGTCGGAGTCGTAGCCCGCCCACTTCAATGGAGGGTTGTTGGCCTTGGCGGCCTCTCCGGTCGCCGGGCTGTCCTGGCCCTGGCCGAGGACATCGACCCCGGCCGAGATGAGGCTCTGGGCCGCTGCCTTCTCCTTGGCGGGATCAAACCATGTGGTGGTCCAGATCACGTGGACGGTCGCGCCCGGGTGCGTCGCCTGCGCGCCCAGCGCGAAGGCGTTGATCTCGCGAATGACTTCGGGAATCGGGAACGGCGCGACAAAACCGATCTTGCCCGACGTCGATGCGGCCCCGGCCGCCATGCCGGTGAGGTAGTCGGCGTCCTCGGCTGCGCCGAAGAACTCCGCGAGGTTGGTCTCCATCTTGAAACCGGTCGCCTGCTCGAACTTCACGTTGGGGTACTTCTTGGCCGCCGCGTCCATCTGGTCCTGGAAACCAAAGGAGGTGCCGAAGATGATCTTGTTGCCGTCCGCGACCAGGCTGTCGATCACCTGCGTCGCCTGGGGACCTTCGGGTACGTTCTCCTTGAACGTCGTCTGCACCTGGCTCCCGAGCTGCTGGGCGACGTAAAGGCGGGCGTCGTCGTGCGCCTTCGTCCAACCCGCGTCAGCGGCGCTGCCGACGTATATCCACGCGGCTTTGAATGCCGTGCTGGAAGGCGGTGTTGTGGTGCTGCCTCCACATGCGGCGAGGCCGATCGCGGCCACCACGAGCAACGTCATACGTCTCATTCGCGACAAACCTCCATTCCACTCAAGGCGCCACCCACATGTTGGCTCGGGTGCCGCGCCGCCCCAAAAGCCGGACCCAACATCCCGCTACGCATAATGATCGCGTAATGCCGACAAGTGGTGCCGACCGATTTCAGATTGCCGTAGCCGGCCTCCAGTTCACGGCTCGCCTCGAGACCAAGCTGGCGCCTCGAACTTGCGCAAAGTTCCTTTCGATGCTGCCGCTCAAGGCCAAGATCATCCAGGCGCGATGGAGCGGCGAGGCTGCCTGGATACCGTTTGGCGACCTCAACCTCGACCTGGGCCACGAGAACCAGACGAGCTATCCCGCTCCAGGACAGCTGCTGCTCTACCCCGGCGGCATCAGCGAGACCGAGATCCTCTTCCCGTATGGCTCGACCGTGTTCGGCAGCAAGGTCGGGCAGCTTGCCGGCAACCATTTCGCCACGATTCACGAAGGCTCCGACCAGCTCAAAGAGCTCGGCCGGATCGTCCTTTGGGAGGGCGCACAGGAAATCACGTTTCAAGGCCAGGCCCCGCGACCCGCTCGCCGCTGATGAGCCGCAGCGGAGGGCTCGCGGCGACCGCGATGGAGCGCTGCGATGCGCTGGGCGCGATCAGCGAAGAGCCGGACAGGCTGACCCGCCAGTTCGCGGGCGATGCCATGCGGCAAGCGCACGATGCGGTGGCGGAATGGATGCGCGAGGCCGGCATGGTGGTGCGACACGACAACATCGGCAATCTTCGTGGGCGTTACGACGCAGACACGACTGGCAGACCAACGCTCATCATCGGTTCGCACCTCGACACGGTTCGCGATGCTGGTAGATACGACGGGCCGCTGGGAGTCATGGTTGCCATCGCGGCGGTGCAACGCATGCACGATCTCGAGAAGCGCTTGCCATTCGCCATCGAGATCATCGCCTTCGCAGACGAAGAGGGACTGAGGTTCAGCTCGACCTATCTCGGCAGCCGGGCGGTGGCGGGCACCTTCGATGCCGCTGACCTCGACCGCACGGATGGGAACGGCGTGACGATGGCCGAGGCCATCAGAGCTTTCGGCGGTGACCCGTCGCGGATCGGCGAGGACAGGTGGGAGGGCCACAAGCCTCTCGGCTACGTCGAAGTTCACATCGAGCAGGGGCCTGTGCTCGAAGGCCTCGGCCTCCCCGTGGGCGTTGTGACGGCGATCGCAGGCCAAGCCCGATATCGCATCACGTTCACGGGTTCGGCCGGGCATGCAGGCACGGTGCCGATGCGCGGAAGGCGCGATGCCCTGGCCGCGGCCGCCGAATTCGTGCTCGCTGTCGAGGCGGTAGGCGTTTCGCACGAAGGCCTGGTCGCCACAGTCGGCCAGCTCAGCGTCTACCCCGGTGCATCCAATGTCATTCCGGGCGAGGCGGCGCTCAGCCTCGACGTCAGGCACCCTGACGAGCGCGTCCGGATCGAAAGCACTCGACAGATTCTCGAGCGCGCGCGTGAGATCGCAGCGCGCCGCAGCGTCGAAACCGGCGCTCAGCTGCTGAGCGAAAACTCGTCAGTGCCCTGCTCAGCGAGCCTGCAGTCGTGGCTGGCCAAAGCCATCGAAGCCGAAGGGCTCACGCCTGTCCATCTGGCCAGCGGCGCCGGCCACGATGCCGTCCCGATGTCTGCGCTGACCGACGTGGCGATGCTCTTCGTACGTTGCAAAGGCGGCGTCAGCCATAAGCCCGCGGAGTCGGTTACCGCCAAGGACGTGTCCGTGGCGATCGAAGTGCTGAGTCGGTTCCTGGAGCTGCTGCCCAGAGCATGATCATCCGGGGCGGCACCGTCGTGACAGCCCGCGGAGTGGAGCAAGCCGACATCGCGATCGCGGGCGAGCAGATCACGGCTGTTGGACCAAACCTTCCTGCTGACGGCGAAGAGATCGACGCGTCAGGCCTGCATGTGTTTCCCGGCGGCATCGATTCCCACGTCCACTTCAACGAGCCTGGACGGACCGAGTGGGAGGACATCGCGCACGGGTCGGCTGCGCTGGCCGCCGGGGGCTACACGACGTTCATCGACATGCCGCTCAACAACCTCCCCGTGACGACGGACGTCGCGGCGTTCGACCTGAAGCTCGAGGCGATGGAGCGCTCATCGAAAGTCGACTTCGGGCTGTGGGGTGGGCTGGTGCCAGGGAACCACAACCAGCTCAAAT
>JBGQGI010000150.1:0-5080 GCA_041497375.1 Candidatus Dormibacteraceae bacterium
AAGTGGGCGATCCCGGGCGGGTTCAAGCGGCCGACCGAGACGCTGGACGAAGCGGCGAGGCGCGAGCTCGTCGAAGAGACCGGTGTCGACAGCGCGAGCCTGTTGAAACAGTTCGGCGCCTATGGTGATCCCGGGCGCGACCCTCGAATGAACGTCGTTACGATCGCCTACCTGGCGGTGCTTCGCGACCTCGGCGAGGTCGTCGCCGGCACGGACGCCGCCGAAGCAGCCTTGATCCCGGTGTCCGATGCGATCAGCGGCAAGATCCAGCTGGCCTTCGACCACGCTCGGATCGTGCGGGATGCGGTCGAGCGCGTTCGCGTCGACCTCGAGCTCACGAGCATCGCGACGGCATTCGTCGGACCGACGTTCACGGTGGCCGAGCTCAGAGCGGTGTACGAGGCTGTCTGGGGCGTGCACCTCGATGGAGCGAACTTCCGCCGAAGGGTCGTCACGGAGAGCGGTTGGGTCATCCCGACCGGACGCCGCGCCCGGCCCGGCTCGACCGGCGGCAAGCCGGCTGAGCTGTTTCGAGCGGGCCGGATGTGGAAGCAGGGCGGACCGATTCGGCACCCGCAGTCACCCGAGAAAGGGAAGGGGAACCAATGAGAGCAGTTGTGATTGACAGATACGGACCGCCGGACGTCCAGCGGATCGAAGAGGTTGCGCGGCCCATCCCCAAAGATGACGAAGTGCTCGTGAAAGTCCACGCCACCACGGTCACCCGCACTGACACCGGCGTTCGTGCTGCGAAGCCGGTTCTCATCCGGCTCTTCTTTGGCCTCAGCCGGCCGAAGCAGCGGATCCTCGGCACCGAGCTGGCGGGACAGATCGAAGCAGTCGGGTCAGCCGTCACCAGGTTCGCCGTCGGCGACCACGTCTTCGGCAGCACCAATGCGTTTGTGTCAGGCGCACATGCGGAGTACATCGCCCTGCGGGAGACGGCGCCGATCGCGCACATGCCGGCGGGCATGACCTTCGAACAGGCGGCGGCGGTGACCGACGGCTCCATCCTCGCCCTGATGTGCCTGGAGGCGGCGCACATCCACAAGGGGCAGAAGATGCTCATCTACGGCGCAAGTGGGGCCATCGGCACCGCGGGTGTGCAGCTTGCCAAGTACTTCGGCGCCGACGTAACTGCGGTGTGCAACACCAAGAACGTCGAGCTCGTCAGGTCCCTCGGAGCCGACCGGGTGATCGACTACCTGCAGGAGGACTTCACCAAGAACGGCGAGACCTACGACGTTATCTTCGACGCGGTCGGCAAGCACTCTTTCAAGCGGAGCAAAGGCTCACTCAAGCCGGGCGGCGCCTATGTCGCAACCGATGGGTTCCGAAATCTCTTCCTCGCGCTGTGGACGTCGCGCATCGGAAACAAGAGGGCCCTGTTCCCGATACCACCGCAGTACACGCAGAAGAGCGTCCTCTTCATCAAGGAGGTCATCGAAGCCGGCAAGTTCCGCGCGGTCGTCGACCGCTGCTACCCGCTGGAGGAGGTCATAGAGGCGACCAGGTACGTCGAAACCCAACAGAAGACCGGAAACGTAGTTTTGACGATCAACGGGAGTGCGAAGTCATGAGAGCAGTTGTCTACGAGAGCTACGGGCCCCCGGACGTTCTGCGACTCGAAGAGGTCGCAAAGCCCGTCCCCAAAGAGGACGAAGTGCTCGTCAAGGTCCACGCCACGACGGTCAGCCGGTCGGACGTACACACTCGCGAGGCCAACCGGGGGAGCGGCCCGGCCGCGGTGCTCCTCAGCAGGCTGATCTCGGGACTGCGCCGTCCCAGGCAACCGATCCTCGGCCGCGAGTTTGCCGGAGAGGTCGAAGCAGTGGGCGCGGCAGTCAGCGAGTTCGCGGTCGGTGACCATGTCTTCGGCCTTAGTGGGCTCAGGTTCGGTGCACACGCAGAGTTCATGTGCATGCGCGAGAGCGCTCGAATCGCCCACATGCCTGAGGGACTGACCTTCGAGCAGGCTGCACCAATCTGCGACGGAGCGCTCAACGCATTGATGTGTCTGAAACAGGCTGACCTGCGGCAGGGACGCAGAATCCTCATCTACGGCGCGTCCGGTGCCATCGGCACTGCGGGTGTGCAACTGGCCAGGTACTACGGCGCCGACATCACCGCGGTATGCAGCACGAAGAACCTCCAGCTCGTGAGATCGCTTGGAGCGGACAGGGTGATCGACTACACCAAGGAGGACTTCACCAAGAGCGGCCTCACGTACGACGTCATCTTCGACGCGGTTGGCAAGCTCTCATTCCGGCGGTGCCGAGGCTCGCTCGAGCCCGGCGGCATCTACCTGCCAACTGACGGGGCTGTGAACCTCATTCTTTGCTTGCTGCCTTCGCGGAAGGGCGCCAAGAGGGTGGTGTTCCAGATTCCACCACGACAGCCAAAGCAGGACGTCCTCCTTCTGAAAAAGCTCGTCGAGGAGGGCAAGTACAGGCCGGTCATCGATCGGTGCTACCCGTTGGAGGACGTGATCGAGGCGACCAGGTACGTCGAAACGCAGCAGAAGACTGGGAACGTGGTCCTTACGGTCGCCTGAGCCCCGCTCGAATCACCGCGACACCTGAGGGTGGCGAGCCGTTACAGATGAGCCAGTACCAGGTCGAGGGGGCGAGGCACCTGGGTGAGATCCAGGGCCTCGACCAGCAGCGCCCCGAACCGGCTCTTCCGGTTGCCTTTGCTGCCGAAGAAGCGGCGGAGCTGATCCTCAACCTTGCGTCCTCGCCATGCAGGCTGGTTCTGGAGCGACCGCAGCGACGTGAGCTCAGACTGAGCTTCGATCACCCGCTCAACCGCGGCGGCGCCCAGAGCGCGGATCAGCTCTTCCTCCAGGTCCGCCTGGCACGCGTAGAACCCAAACCTCTCCATGTCGGAGCGACTCAGGTCGGAACCGAAACCAGTCCGTTCGAGTGCGCGTTTGAAATCACCTTCCTCGCCTGCGTCGTAGAGACCGGCCAGCCGCATGTCGAAGCCTTGAGGGCCGTATACGTCGAGGAAGCGCCGGATGTTCGTCGCCCCTCCCATCGGCACGACGGAAATGCCCTCCGCCTCGAGTTTCCGACCGCGTCGCCGAGCCAACGCCTCGAGCGCGAGCTGGTCGCTGATCCCCTCAACCAGAATCACCGCACGCGGAACCAAGGCAAGATCCGCCTCTGTAGGCCTGAGGTCGGCATCGGCCAGGATCATCTCATCGTGAGTCATGCCGAAAAGGTACCGAAGGCGGGCTACACCGCGATGTCTTTCCGGGCAAACCTCACGGCGCCGATGCCCAGGGCGATGGCGGCGACTGCGATCACTCCCACGACCGACGTCACCTGCCACCCGTGCAGTAGGGGCGTCCCGTAGTAGTAGAAGGCCGACAGGCGCAGCGTCGCGTCCGGCATTTTGAGCTCCGGTCCGATGAAGCTGAGGAAGAACCAGGCCGCGAGCAGGAAGCTCAACAGACCGGTGTCGGCCGCCGTTCGTAGCCAGCCGGCCGCCATGTAGCCGATGCCCGCGACCAGCAAGCCCAGTGGCACCATGCCCAGCGTCGCCGCGGCCAGGTTGCCCAGATTGAGATCGAGCCCCGCGTATGCCGCGGCCGCGGCTGTCGCGAGCAGGGTGATCAGGCTGATGACAATCGTTGCCGTGGCGAGGGCGGCGAAGCGACCCAGCAGCACGGTGACGCGTGGCTGCGGCGCCGCCAGCACCAGCTCCAGGCGCCCGTCCTGCTCGTCGGCGGACCAGGAGTTGACCTGGGTGACCGCAAACGCCATCAGGAACAACGGCAGGAAGAAGAACATCGCGCTCAGCAAGCCGGCGCTGAGGCTGGCGTCACCTCCGCCGATGGCCTTGATCAGGTCGATAAACGCGGGCGAGCTGGCGAGCAGCGCGGAGAGCTTCGTCTCCAGCTGCTGGACGACCACCACCACCCAGAAGGCCCACCCCGTGATGAGCAGGGTCCACCACATCGCAGGTATGGCGATCATCCCAAGGCTGCGTGCGTAGACCGAGCGCAGCGACCAGTCATTGACCGGTAGGGCACGGCTTGAGGTGCGCTCAGGCAGCCGAAGCCACCGTGGTAGCGGTACCGTGCCGCCGACGTCGCGGCGGGCGAACAGCCCTACTGCTGTGCCGCCGAGGATCAGGGCCAGGGCCAGCAGGAAGAGCATCGCGCCGACATTGACTCCGTAGCTCGGCACCAGGGGCTTGCTCAGGTTGTAGTAGTAGATGGGGGAGAGCCGCGAGATCCACTCCGTGTTCGGGATAACGCGGCGAACCATGTCCAGGACGACGAAGATCAGGAGCAGGCCTCCCGTCCACCCAGCCGCAGGGCCTTGCTCGTGCGTGAACTGGGAGATCAGAAAAGACAGCGCACCGATGACTGCGCAGATCAGGGCGAGATTCAAGCCGTAGAGCAGCGCATCACCAAGGCCGAAGTCGGCGCCGAATTTCGTGCCGCCGACGAATGCCAGCAGTCCGATCAGCACGCCCATCGCGAGGAGAGCCGCCCACATCGCCGCCAGCTTCTCCAGGGCGATGCGCACTCGCGGGCGCGGAACCGAGAGGAGCACGTCGAGGGAGCCGCGATCCTCTTCGCCCCGCAGCATGCGGCTGCCGGCGAGGAGCGGCCACACGGCGATCAGGAAGATGAAGATGCCGATCTTGAACGTGGCGTACCCCCCGATGGTGTCGACCGCGACCACGTCGGCGTTCCACGAGAACTGCGCGGCCAGGGTGATCAGCTGCTCGCGCGCCTGCGGCGTAGTGAGAAGCGCGGCCACGCTCGCCATTGGTGAAACCACTACGAGGCCCATACCGATGCCCCAACCGAGGATCGCGACGCGATAGTCGCGAAGAGTTTTCAGAAAGACGCTGTTAAGCCACCACATGCTCAGCCTCCTTGGGCGCGGCGTCGGCTGCGTAGTAGCGCAGGAAGATGTCTTCGAGGCTGGGCTCGCGGCTGGTCAGCGATATCACCGGATAACGAGCCGCTGCTTTGACCACGGCGTCGGCCGGTCCCTGCATCTCCAGGCGCAGCGTATGGCCCTGCTCCGATGCGTCCACGGCGACCACGCCTTCGAGC
>JBGQGI010000151.1:0-5044 GCA_041497375.1 Candidatus Dormibacteraceae bacterium
CTGACGCCAAACCGGGGGGCGTTTGTTATAGTCGGCACTCGTCTTCGCGGATTTCCACCAACGACGCAGCATGAGACACAGCAAAGCAACAGTTGCCGCGGGCAGCGTCCGTACAAGCGGGCGCGGAGTACGTCGCACCATCATCGTTGCGGTGGTTGCAGTCATCGCCGTATGGGTCGCTTATGCATTTGCACAGGAGGCATACATAGGCCACAAGCTGAGCCAACAGGTTGCCGACCTTCATCGGCAGAACACGCGCTTGGCAGCGGAGAACAAGGGATATCGCAAAGATGTTCTGTCGATGACCTCGGGCGCCGCCAATGAAGAAGAAGCCCGCCAAAACGGCTATGCCCGCGCCGGAGAGCGGGTGTACCTCATAAGTGACCCTCCGTCACCTTCGCCCTCGCCGCCGGCCGCCACGCCGGCGCCCTGACCTGCTCACTTAGGGGAGCCTGGAGGGCCGGCGGTATAATTCACGACGCGGAGTGGAGCAGCGGCAGCTCGTCGGGCTCATAACCCGAAGGTCGTCGGTTCGAATCCGACCTCCGCAACTTAATCGCAGGCCGAGCCGGGTCCCCCGGCTCTTTTCGCTATTTGGAGAGCCGTGAACAAAAGGAAGCGGGTGGCCCTGGCGAAGCGCCGGACCAAGAAGCGGAAGCTGAAGGCTCGGGCACAGGCGGCGCGATAGGATTCCTCCAGGAGTGCGCCCTGCGCGCGCGCCGGCGTCCCGCGGTGCCGTAGCTCAGGTGGTAGAGCGCGCGACTCATAATCGCGTTGTCGCTGGTTCGAGTCCAGCCGGCACCACCATGCTGCTCACCGACTTTGACGAACCCCTGGTCGTCGGCCTTCGCCGATCGGTCTTGCTGAAACCCGGGAATCGGGTGCTGGTTGCAGTTTCCGGAGGTCCTGATTCCACGGCCTTGCTCGTTGCCGCACAGGAGCAGGGACTTGACGTGGTCGCTGCTCATTACGACCACGCTCTTCAGGCCGGTTCGCCGGCAGCGGCCGAGCACGTTGCCGGCCTATGCCGGCGCCTTGGCATCGACCTCGTCACCGAGCGCCGCACCTCGCCGCTCCCCCGAGGCTCGGTGCAGGCGGCGGCCCGCGCCGTCCGGTATGAGTTCCTCGAACGGGCTCGAGTCAGCGCGGCGGCCGACGTCGTCGCCCTCGGCCATACGGCCGACGACGTTGTGGAAGGGGTGGTGCTGCACCTGATGCGGGGGTGCGGGCTTGCGGGCCTTCGCGGCATGCCCGCCAGTCGAGGGTTCTTCGTCCGTCCTCTTATGTCGGTGTGGCGGCACGATGTCCTCGACTTCCTGGGCCGCCGCGGGATCGTCGCCCTCGAAGATCCCGCCAACGCCAACAGCGCTTTCGCACGGGTCCGCGTCAGGCGCGAGATCCTGCCTGCTCTGGAGCGCGATCGGCCAGGCATCCAGCGTCGCTTCTACGCGGCGGCTCAGCGCGCGGCGACGATCCAGGATTCGATCGCGACCGACGCCGCTGTCGCCCTCCGGGGCGATGCGCTTGATCGCGTCGAAGTCGCCGGGTTGCCCGAGCCGGTGGCCGCAGAGCTCATGAGAATGCTGTACGCGCGAGCGGGTGGAACGCAGCCCGCGCTTTCGCGCGTTCACTTGCAATCGATGCTCAGGCTGGCGCAGCCTGGCCGGGGCGGCCGGGGCGTCGACCTACCTGGCGGCTTGCGGTTGCGTATCGTGGGGGAGACCATGGAGATCGTGGCGTCCCAAACTCCGTCAGCTCGGCGCGATCGGCTGAGTTCGCGCCTCGAGGTCATTCGCTGCTCCGGGTGCGCCGATCAGCAGGCTGCGCACTTCAAGGCCGGCGTCGACCTGAGGTTGGGTTATCGCCGGCCGGGCTTGACGATGCGGCCGCAAGGCGGACGCGGGACGCGCAAGCTGCAGGACATCTTTGTGGACGCGCGTGTGCCGCGTGAGGAGCGCGACACCTGGCCTCTGGTCTTCGCAGCTGAGAAGTTGGCGTGGGTTCCGGGGATCGCTATCGACTCGGACCTGGCCACGTCTCCCGGCACCATCGGTCAGCATGTATCCGTGGTGCCTTATCCCGTCAGTCGGAAGTCAAAAATTGCTGTGTTAGAATCGCCGCACAGCCCTCCAGGAGAGCCCACTTGAGCCGCTTCCCCCGCTCCAGCCTGTTTTATTTCGCACTGGTCGTATTGCTCGGCCTTGTGTTCTGGTTCACGTGGCAATCGCTCCAGGGGAACCAGAGCTCGAGCGACTGGAGCTACTCCGACCTGATTAACAACGCGCAGGCAGGGGCGGTCAAATCCCTAGCGATCAACGGCACCGACGGGACCGCTGTTGGCACCGCCGGCAAGAAACACAACGTCGTGATTTACGACTGCACCGGCGGGTGCAAGGTCGCAGACGACCTCACGGCCGCGCACGTCCAGGTCAAGTTCGACAAGAACAACGGCGGCAACTACCTGCTCAGCGTCCTACTCCCAAACATCATCCTGGTCATCCTCATCGGCGCGTTCATGTGGTGGGTGCTGCGTCAAAGCCAGAGCGGCAATAACCAGGCGATGTCCTTCGGACGGTCTCGCGCGCGCCTGATCGCGGGCGATAAACCCGCCATCACGTTTGCCGACGTCGCCGGGGTCGAGGAGGCGAAACAGGAGCTCGCGGAGATCGTCGAATTCTTGAAATATCCCGAGAAATTCGTGGCTCTCGGCGCGCGCATCCCGAAAGGCGTGCTGCTGGTTGGCCCGCCTGGAACCGGTAAGACGCTCCTCAGCAAGGCGGTGGCCGGCGAAGCGGGAGTCCCCTTCTACTCGATCTCGGGCTCCGAGTTCGTCGAGATGTTCGTCGGTGTGGGCGCGAGCCGCGTCCGCGACCTGTTCGACCAGGCCAAGAAGAACTCGCCCTGCATCGTGTTCGTGGACGAGATCGACGCCGTCGGCCGCCAGCGCGGCGCCGGCCTTGGCGGCGGTCACGACGAGCGCGAGCAGACCCTCAACCAGCTCCTCGTGGAGATGGACGGATTCGACACCAACACACACGTCATCGTGATCGCCGCGACCAACCGTCCCGACGTGCTCGACCCGGCACTGCTGCGACCGGGACGTTTCGACCGGCACGTCACGCTCGACCGGCCGGACATCAAAGGCCGCCGCGCGATCCTCGATGTGCACGCCAGGAACAAGCCCCTCGACTCCACGGTCGACCTTGACGTCCTGGCGCGCCAGACACCCGGGTTCAGCGGCGCCGACCTGGCGAACCTCATCAACGAGGCAGCGATCCTTGCCGCGCGTGCCAACAAGAAGACGATCGGCATGGAGGAGCTCGAGGAGGCGATCGCCCGCGTGATCGCCGGTCCCGAGCGCAAGAGCCGCCGCATCTCCGACCACGAGAAGGAAGTTATCGCCTATCACGAGACCGGTCACGCCCTGGTCATGAAGGCGCTGCCGCACACGAACCCCGTGCATAAGGTCTCGATCATCTCGAGAGGCATGGCGCTGGGCTGGACCCTGAGCTTGCCGGAAGAGGACAAGTACCTCATCTCGCGTGATGAGCTGATGGATGAGATCGCCGGCATCATGGGTGGCCGCGTAGCCGAGGAGCTGGTCTTCGGGGACATCACCTCAGGGGCCGAGAACGACATCCAGAAAGCAACCCAGATGGCTCGCCGGATGGTGACGCAGTGGGGCATGTCCGACAAGCTCGGCACCGTTGCGATGGGTCACCGCGAGGAGCTGGTGTTCTTGGGCCGCGACCTCGGAGAGCAGCGCAACTACTCGGAAGAGGTGGCTGCCATCATCGACGAGGAGATCCGGAGCATCGTCAACCACGGGTACCAGACGGCCAAGGCCATCCTCTCCGGCCAGCGGGACAAGATGGATGCGGTGGTCGAGCGGCTCAAGATCGTCGAGACGCTTGATGCGAAAGAGCTCGACGAGATCCTCAACCGCGCGGCACCCGCATCTCCCGCCGCGGCGTCCTCGACAGCGTCCTAAGACGCCGACCCCGCCGCGCCTGATCGTCGCGGGCCGGGGCAACCTCGGCCGGAGCCTGGCCGGTGGCCTACGCGCAGCCGGCCACCAGGTTCGTCTGGCCAGCGCTCGAACGGGGCTGCCGGCCCTGGTACGCAGCCTTGCGGCGGCGGGACCGGCTGTGGTGTTCCTGACTGTGCCCGATGACGCGGTGGGCGCAGTGGCCGCCAGGTTGGCGGACCTTGACGAAGGCGTTTCCGACACCGTCGCATTCGTCCATGCGAGCGGTGCGCTCGAACTGGGAGTCCTCGCGCCGCTTCGCCGGCGCCACCCGGTGGGCTCGTTTCATCCACTGCGGTCGTTCCCTGAGCCGGGCCCGCCCGAGGCATTCCGCGGAATCGTCATTGGGGTGGACGCGAGCAGCGAGGCCCTCAGGCGGGTTTTGAACCGCCTGGCCCGCGACCTAGGGGCCAAACCGAAAAAGGTCGACGACGCGCAAAGGGCTGTCTATCACGCGGCTGCCGTGTTCGCGTCCAACTATGTCGTGGCGCTCCTGGCCGAGGCGGTTCGCTTGCTCGAACGCTCTGGGTGGACCGAAAAGGAAGCGGTCCAGGGCCTGGTGCCCCTGGCGGAAGGCGCCATCGCAAATGTCCGCAAACGCGGTCCGGTGGCTGCGCTGACCGGCCCGATCCGCCGCGGCGATGCGGAGACCGTCCTGCGGCACTTATCGGCTCTGGCCGAGCTCGATGCTCAGGCCGGAAGGGCCGGCGGGAGGCGCCAAACCGACCTTTATCGTATGCTCGGCGACGTCGCGCTCGAGATCGCCCAAAAGGCGGGTTTGAAGCCCGCGGCGGCCGAGCAAACGAGAAGGGCGCTGACCCGAAAAGTGGCAGCGACCCGAAGGAGATCTCGTCAATGACAACGGTCCTGGACGTCCAGAGATTCAAGGATGAAGGCCGTCGTTTCGCGATGCTCACGGCCTACGACTACCTCAGCGCGCAGATCCTCGACGACGCCGGCATTCCGATCCTCCTGGTCGGCGACAGCCTGGGCATGGTGATGCTTGGTTATCCAACC
>JBGQGI010000152.1:0-4999 GCA_041497375.1 Candidatus Dormibacteraceae bacterium
CTTGAGCGCCCCGTTTGGGGTCAACTACACCGACGTGAACAGCCTGAACAGTGCGGGAGCTCGGGCTTCAAACGGGATCGACCTGCTGCTCAGCCTCGTGTACTTCGCCGGCCTGTGGACCTACATGGGGGGATCGATCGGCCAGCGCATCCTCGGAATGCGCGTGGTCGACGCCACGACTGGTCAGCCGATCGGACTGGGCAAGGCAGTGATTCGATGGCTCGGTCTTCTCCTGTCGTTCTTCGTCTGCTTCATCGGCGTGATCTGGGTCGCGTTCGATGGGCGCAAGCAGGGATGGATGGACAAGATCGCCGGCACGGTGGTCGTCCGAAGGTAGGCGAACGGAGGTCGGGTCTCAGTTTCCCCCTTGGGGGAATCGCTTCCGCAACCA
The DNA here is from genome assembly GCA_041497375.1 of Candidatus Dormibacteraceae bacterium. GTDB lineage: Bacteria > Chloroflexota > Dormibacteria > Dormibacterales > Dormibacteraceae > Palsa-872. The sequence continues at coordinate 392 of JBGQGI010000152.1, forward strand.
GTCGACGATCTCCTGGAGAGGCGTGCCTGGGGTGAACAGCTCGGCCACCCCTTTCTTCTTGAGGGCCACGATGTCGTCCTCGGGGATGATGCCGCCGCCGAAGACGACGATGTCCGTGGCCTTACGGCGCTTCAATTCCTGGACGACGGCCGGGAACAGAGTCATGTGTGCGCCGGAGTGGATGGAGAGCCCGATCACCTGCGCGTCCTCCTGGAGCGCGGCATCGACGACCATCTCGGGGGTCTGTCGCAAGCCGGTGTAGATGACCTCGAAGCCCGCGTCGCGAAGAGCGCGGGCGACGACCTTGACGCCGCGGTCGTGGCCGTCGAGCCCGACCTTGGCAACCAGGATGCGCACGGGCCTCACCGCAGTGTCGACCGGCATTCTAGATGACAGCCTTTTCGGTGTAGATGCCGAAGACCTCGATCAACGTGTTCATGATCTCGCCTTCGGTGGCGTACGCACGGACTGATTCGAGGATGTGCGGCATGAGGTTGTCAGTCCCCTCTGCCGCCTTTCGCAGCGCGGCGAGAGCTTTGGTGCATCGCGCCTGATCGCGTGTGCGCCGCACGTTCTGGACCCGCGCGACCTGCTCGCCCTCCAGCTTGGGATCGATCCTCAGGATCTCCATCGGCTCTTCGTCATCGACTGTGAACTCGTTGACGCCAACCATGAGCCTTCGCTTCTGCTCGAGCTCCTGCTGGTACTTGAAGGCCGAGTCCGCGATCTCCTTCTGGAAGAAGCTCGCCTCGATCGCCGGGATCACGCCGCCCAGCTCCTCGATCCGCTTGAAATAGACCTCGGCCTGCCGCTCGATCTCATCCGTGAGCGCCTCGACGAAGTAGCTGCCGCCGAGCGGATCGATCGTGTTGGCCACGCCCGTCTCGTAGGCGAGCAATTGCTGGGTGCGGAGCGCGAGGCGCGCGGCCTTGTCCGTCGGCAGCGCCAGTACTTCGTCCATCGCGTTCGTGTGCAAGGACTGCGTGCCGCCGAGCACCGCAGCGAGCGCCTCGATTGCAGTGCGTGCGATGTTGAGCTCCGGCTGCTGGGCGGTGAGCGAGACGCCGGCCGTCTGCGTGTGAAACCGCAGCTTCAGAGATCGCTCGTCCTGGGCGCCGTAGCGGTCGCGCATCCAGCGAGCCCAGATCCGCCGCGCTGCCCGGAACTTCGCGATCTCCTCGAAGAAATCGATGTGGGCGTCGAAGAAGAAGGAAAGGCGAGACGCGAAGTCGTCGATCCGCATCCCGCGTTCGATGCACGCATCGACGTACGCCATGCCGTCCGCGAGGGTGAAAGCCAGCTCCTGCGCCGCAGTGGAACCGGCTTCGCGGATGTGATATCCCGAGATCGAGATGGTGTTCCACTTCGGCACCTCTTGAGCGCAGTACTCGATGGAGTCGACGACGAGGCGCATCGAAGGCTCAGGCGGAAAGATGAACTCCTTCTGTGCGATGAACTCCTTGAGGATGTCGTTCTGAAGGGTGCCGCCCAGGGCAGACGCCGGCACGCCTTGCTTCTCTGCCACCGCAATGTACATGCAGAGCAGGATCGCGGCCGGCGAGTTGATGGTCATCGAGGTCGTTATCTCGCCCAGAGGAATCCCGTCGAACAGGGTCTCCATGTCCGCCAGAGAATCGATCGCCACGCCACAATGGCCGATCTCGCCGCGACTGGTCGGAGCGTCCGAGTCCTGACCCATCAGCGTGGGCATGTCAAAAGCGACCGACAGACCCGTCTGCCCGTTCGCCAGCAGGTACTTGTAGCGCTTGTTCGTCTCCTCCGCGGTGGCGAAGCCCGAGAACTGGCGCATGGTCCAAAGCCGGCCGCGGTAGCCGCCCGGGTGGATGCCGCGCGTGTAGGGGAAGAGCCCGGGCATCTCCTCGTCACGCTTGGGCAGGTCGTCGGCGGTGTAGAGAGGCTTGAGGGGTATGCCCGATATGGTCGAGGTCTCGATGCCATCGTCACGCGACGGGCTGGACTCGAAGTCCTCCTTCCAGACCTCTCTGGCGTCGCGGGCGCGGACTTTCATGAAGACAGCTCTGGCTGCATGTCTTCCATTATGTCTCTGGGTTTGAAATCAGCTTCGCCTTGGCTTCCGCCCGCCGCTGCCAATGCGGCTGAGGATCTCCTCGGCGGCCCGGTACGGGGACCCATCCTTCAAGAGCTTTTCGGTCAGGGCTCGATCCTCCCCCAGCGCCAGCTTCGCCTGCCGGCGGGCCAGGTCCGCCACGACCTCGGCCGTCTCGTCCTTGAGCCGCTTCTCGGCCAGCTCCTGCGCGCGCCCACTCGACTCGAGATAGCGACGGTGGTCCTCGATGGCCGCCCAGAGCTCTTCGATCCCCTCCTGACGAGCGGCCACTGTCGTGATGATCGGCGGCTTCCAGGCATTGGGCGCTCCCGCGCCGGTGGCGCGGGGGGCGTTGAGGCTCAGCATCCCCCGCAGCTCCATGGCGACCCGCTGGTGGCCATCGAGGTCCGCCTTGTTGACGACAAAGATGTCAGCGATCTCCAGGATCCCTGCCTTGATCATCTGCACGCCATCCCCAAGGTTGGGAGTCATCACCACAACCGTGGTGTCCGCGACGGCCGCCACCTCGAGCTCCGACTGCCCAACTCCGACGGTCTCCAGGATCACCTGGTCGAAGCCGAAGGCGACGAGCAGCCTGATCGCCTCGCGTGCCGCCAGCGACAGGCCGCCGAGATGACCCCGTGCGCCCATGCTGCGGATGAAGACCTTGGGGTCCAGAGCGTGGCGCTGCATCCTGATCCTGTCGCCGAGGATCGCACCGCCCGTAAAAGGGGAGTTCGGGTCGGTGGCGAGCACCGCCACAGACTTGTCGTGCTTCCGCAACAGAGTCACGAGCGCATCGACGAGCGTCGACTTGCCGGTCCCCGGCGCGCCGGTGAACCCGACGACCGCCGCCGCGCCATCGCGTCCTTTCGGCGGCGTTTCCAGAGCGCGAATTGCCGGGTCGCGACGCTCGACGAGGCTGATGGCTCGGGCAAGAGCGCGGATGTCACCGGCGCGAAACCGCGCCGCCAGGTTGCTGTCGGTGTTTGTGTCCGCCACTCGCGACAACTTAACAGTGAGTCGGGCGGAGTCTGAGGTCCGGCTCGGTTATTGGCCGAGAAAGTGGGCGGCGAAGTCGTGGCCCAGGATGACCACGAGCCCAAAGGTCTGCTGGCGGCGAGCCGGCGTGGGCTTGCTGGGGGTCGCCTGCACGATCGTGGCGCCGAAATATCCCGCCAACCACTTTGCAGTCAGCGGGAACTGCCCACCCGAGTAGTCAAGGATGATCGTCTTCGACGACGGCGGATGCGGAATCGGATCCGTGAGCATGAGACCGGTCGGATCGAACATGCCGGTGACCCGGCTCTCGAGGCCCGCGAAGTTGTTGGATCCGTTTGCGATCTGGATCGGCGCCTTCTCCGCGAGGACAGTGGGGTCGATCAGGAGGTTGTGTATGTAGCGGTGAATCATCGTGTAGCTCTGGTCGAGCGGGCAGAGCTGCGAGACGTAAGGACCCATGCCACAGTCCGCGAAGTCGAGAAGGTTGCCGTCGGTGCCCGCCTGCGGCGCGGTCAGGGCCACCCTGATGATCGAGGTGTTGGGCAGGTTCTTCCCCCAGTCGTAAATGGCCTTCATGTCGGACAGCGACATGTCGGTCGTGATGTTCTTCTGCAGCGCATTCAAGAGTGCGGGCGCCTTCGAGAAACCGTTCACGGAGGTCGTCTTCTTCTTGATCGCCTCCATGATGTCCTGCTGCCGGCGCGCGCGGCCGAAGTCGGACTGCTGAGCAGCCTGAATTGCATGCCTTGATCGCGCGACCTCGAGCGCCTGCTCCCCGTTCAGGTGCTGGCATCCCGCTTTGAAGTGAATCGGGTGGTAGCCGCCCACGTAATTGGGGTACGTGTAGTCGTCGAGGGCGCTGGTCAGGCAGACATCAACACCGCCGAGCGCGTTGACCATGTCACGAAACGCAATGAAGTCGACTGCGATGTACCTGTCGAATGTGAGGCCGGTGATCTTGCCCACCTCATGCTCGGCCGCACGGCCGCCCCCATCGCGGCCCGTGTACGCCTTGGCGACACAGCAGATGATGTTCGTGTAAGGCACCTCGTAGGCCGCGTTGATCTTGTTGGCCCAGGTCCGACCTGGGCCCTGAAGGTTCATCTTCACGACCAGGTCTCGCGGGATCGATGCGAGCACCACGCGGTTGCTGACCGGATCGATCGACACGGCCATGATCGAGTCGGTGAGATAGGGCGCATCGTTCTCGTAGCCACCCCGGCCGAGCAGAAGGATGTTGACGCGCTGTCCATGCTTGAGCTTGTAGGCAATGGTGCCCTGCGCAGGCTCAAGCGCTTGCACGACCTCGCCAAGTGGATTGATGTGATGGCCGGTGGTGGCGGCGACGAAATCGTCCAGCCGCTTGTAAGTGAGGGTCACTCCGACGAGCAGGACGATCAAGAGGGCGGCAACGAGCATCGCCGGGACCGACCGAGTCAGGCGGTAGGTGACGTTGTAGCGGGATCGCCTGGCCCTTGGCCTGGCCCTAAGCATGCGCACGGGGAGTTTACCGTCCAGGCCCTATGAAACGAGGATGA
>JBGQGI010000153.1:0-4977 GCA_041497375.1 Candidatus Dormibacteraceae bacterium
GCTCCGAGGCGAAGCGCGATTCGGAACGTTGCCGTCGGCGGTCCTTTGACGCCCAGGGCACGCGCGGCCTCGAGAGGGTCCGAAAGTCGGGGGTTTCGGCGAGCGGAAGCCCAGACGGTGGCGGCGATTCGTCCTTTCCATTTCAAGACACGGTTCATCTCCGCCAGAGCCCGGGTGAGATCGGGGATGAACATCAGGGTGTTACGCGAGATAACTGCATCGAATGTCCTCGGTCTGAATTTGAGGTGTTGGGCGTCCATGACCAAACAGCGGACGTTGGCGACTTTCGCCCCAGCAAGTGAGCGGGTTGCCTCGGCGATCATCGCGGCGGACACGTCAGTCGCGACGACCTCGCCAGTGGGGCCCACCCGCGTAGCTGCTTCCAATGCCTCCTCGCCGATGCCGGTGCCAACCACGAGTACGCGATGCCCGGGTGCAATGCGGGCCAGGTCCAGCATCCGCGCAGTCGAGTCTGCGAGGTATGACGCGCGACTGGCTGAGGCCCGGCGCCAGGCCGCCACCATGGCGGGGTCGTTATAGGTGGTGATCTGCTTGATTCGTCTTAGCGTCCCGTACCTCTCCTCTGCACAATTGGCGGAACGCTTAGATTGTGATCCGGCGGCGGCGGCAATCGATGCCTTTGGTTATGGGTCAGGCCGCATAACACACGGCTTACGCTCGGCCTTCCACTCTCGTAAGCACTGCGCTCAGGGCCAATTACCTCGGAGGTACGTTGTTCGAGTCCACGGCGGCCCCACCCTGTTCAGGCCAGTGTCGCTCCGAGGTCGCCCATGAAGCCCAGGTCATGAACCCTGGTCAAGTGGCGCGCTGAGGTCTCGGGCTTGATAACGTCCGGAGCGATGGAGCCTTTCCTCGTCCGCCTTGAGCAGCTCCGCGCACGCAACGGCGGCAAGTGGAAGATGTACCCGGCCGACGTTATCCCTGCCTTCGTCGCCGAAATGGACTTCCAGGTCGCGCCCGCGGTCCAACAGGTGATAAGGCATTTCACCGACTTACAGGACTATGGCTACGGCCAACTGACGGATACCGTCCCGCTCTTCGAAGCCTTTAGCTCCTGGATGTCCCGCCGTCACGGCTGGCGACCCGACCCGGCCCTGACACATGCCACCACCGACGTTGTTCAGGGGCTGATGGCCGCAATCGTCGCCTTCTCTCAGCCGGGTGACGGCGTGATCGCGCAGACCCCGGTCTACCCGCCCTTTCTGCGATGCATTGCCGCCGCCGGCCGGCGCCTGGTAGAGAACCAGTTGATCCGCGATGGCGAACGCTTCGTCGTGGACTTCGAAGGTCTGGAACGAGCCGCTTCAAAGGCGACCATGATCCTGCTCTGCAACCCGCAGAATCCAACTGGGCGTGTCTTCGAGCGAGCCGAGCTCGAGCGCATTGCAGCGGTTGCCGCCGCTCACAACCTCACGATCGTTTCTGACGAGATCCACGCTGACCTTGTCTATCCCGGAGCGACCCACATCCCGATGGAAACCATATCGGTCGCGACCGCCCGCACCGTGACCGTGACCTCGGCGACGAAGGGGTTCAACATTCCCGGTCTACGCACCTCGATCGCCCACTTCGGCAGCCCCGATCTAAAGGAGCAATTCGACAGGATGTTTCCAGAACGGCTACTCGGCGGGCCAAGCCGGTTCGGAGTCGCCGCCACGATCGCAGCCTGGGGCGAGGCTGAAGCGTGGCTGAACAGCGTGATGCACTACTTGGACAGCAATCGACGGCAAGTCGGCAAATGGGCGGCCCAGGCCAAGATCGGCCACTACCTACCTGAGTCCACGTACCTCGCCTGGCTGGACTGCCGGCGTTTAGACCTACGAATGGGCCTGACGCCTCAGCAACACTTCCTTGAAAACGCGAAGGTCGCTCTGAGCGAGGGGCTGGACTTCGGCGAACCAGGCCGGGGCCACATTCGGCTCAACTTCGCGACCTCAGGGGAGATTCTGGAGGAAATTCTCGGCCGACTCAGCAGTGCCCTTGTCTAGCGTCAGGCAAGGCGAACTTCGCAAAGACAGGATGGCTGCCGAAGAACAACATGATGTCCACCAGGTCGTGGCGGTTGAAGGCGCCGAGGAACGACTTGAGGGTGTCCTCCGTGACAATCGGTTCCGGTTCCACGATTTCGATCCCCTCCTCACCAGCCGGACGGTGAGATCACACGTGGTCGCCCAGGCTGATCGGCCTGAAGATACGTGGCCCTCCAGCCCCTGTCCACCTGGGCTGGCTGCATTACGCTCCCAGTGAAGGGGGAAGACCAATGCCGCAGGCCGGAGTAGCGGACCGGATTGACGAACAGTACCGGCGCGACCTTCGGGCCTCGATCGCGCGAGAGCTTCACGACGGGCCGATCCGCGAGCTCACCGGGTGCGTGGTCCGTCTCGAGGCCTACCGCTCCGTGAGCGAGAACCCCGAGATGCAGCTCGCGATCTCGGCGGTCGAGGAGCATGCGCGCGCCGCCCTCATGTCCCTGCGGCGCATCATCCGCGACCTGCGTGACGAGGCTCCAGAGGAGGACCTGCTGACGGCTGTCGAGTCGATGATCGAACGAACCCGATCTTCCTCCAGTGCGGAGTTCACGTTGGTGACGTCCCCGGACTGGCCGGAGCTCATTCCGGGCCACGTCGCGCTCAACCTGCTGCGCGTGGTGCAGGAGGCCGTCCACAACGCCCTCCGCCACGGCGACGCAAGCCACATCGTCCTCGAGCTCACGGCCGCCGAGAACCTTGTGGCGGTGACCGTGTCGGACGACGGAAAGGGGATTCCGGCCCACACACCGCCCGGAAGCGGGATCAGGGGGATGCGCGAACGCGCCGCGCTGCTCGGCGGCCGCCTTGTCGTGCGCGGCCGTCACCCGGGGACCGAGGTCCGTATCGAAGCGCCACTGTGACGAGCGCGAAGGGACCAGCCGGCGTTCCGGTTCGTGTCGTGGTGGTGGACGACCAGCAGCTCTTTCGCCTGGGTTTGGTCGAACTGCTGAGAAGCGGGACCGGCATTGACGTGGTCGGCCAAGCTGAAGATGGCGAGGAAGCGATCGAGCGGGTGGCGGCGCTACTCCCGGACGTCGTCCTCATCGACGTGCGCATGCCCAGGCTCGATGGCATCCGTGCCACCGCTCGAATCGTTGCCGGCCACCCTTCGGTTCGAGTTGTGATCCTGGCATCCATACAGACCGACGGTTCCGTGGTCGAGGCGCTCCGAGCGGGGGCGGTGGGTTACGTCCTGAAAGACGCCGACCGAGAGACCCTGGTCGCGGCCATCCTGAGCGCCTCGGAGGGCCGGCAAGTTCTGAGTCAAGGCGGTCAGCAGGCGGCCGTGGCAGCGGCCCTCGGAAAGGTTACTCCGCAGAGCCCGCCCGACGGCATCACGCCTCGCCAGCTTCAGATCCTGCGGCTGATGGCGCTTGGTCTGGCCCTCAAACAGATTGGGCGTGAGCTGGGGGTGGCGGAGAAGACCGTTCGCAACCAGGCCAGCCTCATGTACGCCACGCTGCGGATCCACGACCGCGCCCAGGCGATCCTCTATGCGTTCCACAAAGGCCTTGTGAGCTAAACCGCCAATCGGCCTTCAGTCCGCCCTCCAATGGTCCCCGCGTTTGGGACGGATGTCCCGCGTCGGCCGGCCTCCAGCGAGCCTAGCCTCGGCCTTGGAGGAAGTGAAATGTTGCGCAGATTGAGGTCGTCGGCCGCCGTCGCCCTGATGTCAGGGCTCGTGCTGATCATGTCGGCTGTCGGGGCGATCCCAGCTGCCGCCGCACACGGGGATATGTGGACGCAGCCGGGGGGAACCGCCGAGGAGACCTCGGGGCACTCCCAGGAAGTCCACCTGCCCTGCGGGAACGTGGACATCTGGGGTGACAAGCTCGAAAACAACAGCGGAACCTGGGTGCTGTACCACAAGCCGCCACCCAACACAGATGAAACGGAGGTGGCGAGAGGGACGTACAGCTACTCCGGCGATGAGTCGATGAAGATCGCCACCATCCCCCTCTCGGTCCTGCACACCGCCACCGGGCCGCATTTCAAGCTCGAGCTCGAGAACGACAACAGCAAGTGGAAGACGTTCTGGCTGGACTGCAAGGTGTCGATCGCCACGACGCAAAATCCGGCGACAGCGACTGTCGGAGCAACGCTGAACGACACCGCCACCCTGAGCGGCGGGTTCAGCCCGACCGGAACCATCACTTTCAAGCTCTACGACCCGAGCGGCGTGGTAGCGCACACCGAGTCGGTCAACGTGCACGGGAACGGGTCGTATTCGACCGCGACCGGTCACATTGCCAACCTGGCGGGCACCTGGCACTGGTCGGCCGCATACAGCGGCAACGACGGCAATGACCCTGTCAGCAGCGATCCGGCCGCTGAGCCGGTAGTCGTGAACCAGGCGCAGCCGACGATCACCACTTCGCCCAACCCGACGTCAGGTATCGTCGGTGCGACGCTGAAGGACACCGCCACTCTGAGTGGCGGCTATCACCCGACCGGGACCATCACCTTCACGCTCTTTGGCCCCAGCGACGAGTCGGCCTTCACTGAGACCGCCACTGTGAGCGGGAACGGCTCTTACTCGACAGTGCACGGTTTCGCCGCCAACGCGGCGGGTACCTGGCACTGGTCGGCCGCATACAGCGGCGACGCCAACAACAAGGCGGTCCATAGTGTCATGGCTGACGAGCCGGTGGTCGTCACCGAGGAGCAGCACCAGGCCCAGCCGACGATCAGCACAGCGCCCAACCCGACCTCGGCAATCGTCGGTGCGACGCTGAAGGACACCGCCACTCTGAGCGACGGCAACCACCCGACCGGAAGCATCACCTTCACGCTCTTCAACCCCAGCGACGAGTCGGCGTACACCGAGGAAGTTGCTGTGAGTGGGAACGGGTCTTACTCGACGGTGCACGGCTTCACCGCCAACGCGGCGGGTACCTGGCACTGGTCGGCCGCATACAGCGGCGAC
>JBGQGI010000154.1:0-4961 GCA_041497375.1 Candidatus Dormibacteraceae bacterium
CGGCAACATCCCATACAACCTCACCGGAGCGCTGATCCGCAAGGTCCTCGACAAGCCGCCTCGACCACGTCTCCTTTCCCTCGTCGTGCAAAAGGAGGTCGCGGAGCGTTGGACGGCAACCACTGGCGCCAGCCTTGCGACAGTCGCGGTCCAGGTCTTCGCGGAAGCGCGGCTCGGGTTCACGATTCCGGCGGCTGCCTTCACACCTGAGCCTCGCGTCGACTCCTCTCTGGTTCTGCTCACGGTGCGCGAGAGGCCTGCGGTGGACGTGCCCGACCTGGATGCCTTCTTCAGGCTCGTCGAGGCGGTGTTTCAGTTCAGGCGCAAGCAGCTGGGAGGCGTCCTGGGCCGCATCGCCGGGATCGGCAGTGAGGCGGCCGGCTCGTTGCTGCGCGACGCGGGCATCGACCCTGAACGACGAGCCCAGACCCTCAGCCTGGCGGAATGGGAAGCGCTGTATCTCAGATTCGCGAAACCCCACCCGGCGACGCCGAAAGCGTGACCGGACTCCCCTCAAAGGGGGAGTGGGACGCTCCGGGCTTGTCGCCTGGCGCTAACATCCAGACCCGCGATGGCCGATCCGTTCAAGGCCGAACCGTTCAAGTTCGACGTCGAGAGCCCTGGTGGCTTTCGAGCCGTCCTGCGAAACACCACGTTCAGGAACATCTGGTTCGCGCAGCTCGCGGCCCAGCTGGCCGACAAGTTCTTGCTCTTCTCGCTGATCATCCTCGCGTACGAGATTTCAGGAGGCAGCACTCCGGTCGCGGTCACACTGCTCACCTATACGGTGCCGGCGGTGTTGTTCGCACCACCGGCCGGCGTGATCGCGGACCGCCTGGATCGCAAGCAGATCATGCTTTGGTGCAACGTCGGCCGCGCCGCGGCGGTGGCGCTCATACCTCTGGCCGCCCTGGTGCCCCAGCTTCGTGGCGACTTCGTGCACCTCCTGGTCATCACGTTCATCTTCTCCGCGGTCGGCCAGCTCTTCGGCCCGGCGGAGGCGGCTGTGATACCGACCATCCTGCCGCGCTCGGCTCTCATCACCGCCAACTCGATGGCGCTGTTGACGATGGTGCTGACGCTGGTGGTCGGTGGGGCGCTGGCCCCAATCGTCTCGCGGATCGACCTGTATGCGCCCTACTGGCTCGCCGCTGCACTCCTCGTCGTCGCAGCCACGTTCATCTTCGCGTCGGACATACCAGGCCTCGAACGAACCAACGAGCCGCCGGTGGCGGCGAGCCGAAATCGGTTCCACCGCATGCTCATCGATTTGAAAGAGGGCATCGATGCTCTCCGCGCGTCACGTGGGCTGATGCTGGCTTTTGGCCAGGTGAGCATCGCCGTGCTGGTGCTGTTCATGCTCTTCGCCCTGGCGCCTGCGTACGTGAGCAACGTCATCCGAATCGCGCCCCAAGACAGCTATGTGATTCTCGGGCCCGCAACGGGTGGAGCGATTCTCAGCGCCGTTCTGCTTGGACAGTTCGTGCGCAATGTCGACAGGTCGCGGCTGCTGATCGGCTCGTTGATCGCAAACGGGATCACCATGCTGGCGCTGGCGGCGGTGCCGCAGGCGATGAACCAGCTCCCCGACCTTCGGGTCCATGCCCGGATCACAGGGGCCGCTTTCAGTCTCATCCTCGGGGTCGAGTTCGGCGCGATCATGATCCCGGCGATCACCTACCTGATGGAGACCACGAGCGATGAGATCCGCGGGCGGATCTTCGCTCTCCTTTACATGGTCATCAACGGGGTGACGGCTCTTCCGGTGCTGGCGGCAGCTGCGCTCTCCGACACCATCGGCACCGCGCACGTCATCGGTGGGCTCGGCGGGCTGCTGATCATCGGCGGCCTGGCCGTGCTCATCGCCGGGCGGCGCGCTCCCTCATCACCAAAAGCGTTATCACAATGAGAACGATCAGCACCAGGCCTCCGAACCCGAGGTCTCGAAGGATCGCGCCGATCAGCGGCAGGTTGTTACCCAGGAGGTAGCCGGCCAGCCCGATGGCGATCGACCAGCCGAGGGCACCGAGCGCGCTGAACACCTGGAAGCGCCAGAACGGCATCCTCGACATGCCGGCGAGCATTGAGCCCCACGTCCGCAGGCCAAGGATGAAACGGCCGGCGAGGATGGCCTTGTCGCCATGCCGCGCGAAAAAGAGCTCGGATCGCGCGATGTGGTCGGGGCGGATGCGGAAGAGGCTGCCAAACCGTTCCACGAACGGCCGGCCTCCCCGGTACCCGAGGTAGTAGCCGAGGTTCGCGCCGGCGGTGGCGCCGAGGAATCCGAACAGGATGACGAGCACGATGCTGTGGTGACGAGCCGCCGCCCAGGCTGCTGCTGCCAGCAACAGCGCCTCGCCCGGAAACGGAACGCCTGCGCTCTCGATGAGGATCCCGAGCCCGGCCGCGGGATAACCGAGAGCGTCGACGATCGAAGCTGGGTCCATGGGCGTCCATATACTGGACGACCGCATGGGCGAATACGGCGACCACGAATCGGCCGAAGACCCTTTGCACATGCTGAGGCACTCAACCGCGCACCTGCTCGCGGCCGCCGTTACCGAGCTCTACCCCGACGCGAAGTACGGGATCGGCCCACCGGTCGAGGACGGTTTCTATTACGACTTTGCATTCAGCAAGCCGATCACCGAGGCGGACCTTGCCCCTATCGAATCGCGCATGAGGCGGATCGCCCAAGAAGGCAGGCCGTTCGTCCACGACACGCTGAATCGCGAGCAGGCGCTGGCCGAGTTTCGCAAGCGCGGCCAGGACTACAAGATCGAGCTCATCGAGGACAAGGTTGAAGGCGACGAGGTGAGCGTCTACCACACTGGCGAGTTCCTCGACCTGTGCAGGGGCCCGCACGTGAGGTCCACCAAGGACTTGAAGGCATTCAAGCTGCTGCGCGTTGCAGGCGCTTACTGGCGGGGCGATGAGAAGCAGCCTCAGCTGACGAGGATCTACGGCACCTCGTGGCCGTCGCAGAAAGAGCTCGACGAGCACATGAAGTTCCTCGAGGAGGCCGAAAAGCGCGACCACAAGAAGCTGGGCAGAGAGCTGAAGCTCTTTACCGTCGATGAGCGGGTCGGCGCCGGCCTTCCGTTGTGGCTGCCCGCGGGCGCAACGATCCGCCGTGAGCTCGAGCGATTCATCGTCGACGAGGAGCTCTCGCGGGGTTACCTGCACGTCAGGACGCCGGACGTTGCCAGGCTCGACCTGTACCGGCAGAGCGGCCACGCGCAGCTTTACGGCGAGAACATGTATCCGCCGATGCGGTTCGAGGACGGCGAGGAGCTCGAGCTCCGCCCTGTGAACTGTCCGCATCACATCGTCGTGTATCAGTCCGAGCTGCGCAGCTATCGCGACCTGCCGATGCGCATCGCGGAGATCGGAAACAACTGGAGATACGAGCGCTCCGGCACGCTCATCGGCCTCAATCGCGTGCGCGCCTTCGCGCTCAACGATGCGCACATCTTCTGCACCCCTCACCAGCTGATGGGCGAGGTGAAGGGCGCGATCGACCTCGCGCTCTACTTCTCGGAAGTGCTCGGTATCGACGAGTTCTCGTATCGCCTTTCGGCGCGTGACAACGTCAAAGACAAGTGGCTGGGGACCGAGGAACAGTGGGCACGGGCTCAGGCGGCGCTGATCGAAGCGCTCGAGTCGATGGGCCAGTCCTATCACGTTGGTATCGGTGAGGCGGCGTTTTACGGCCCGAAGATCGACTTCCAGGTCAAGGATGCGCACCGCCGAGAGTTCACCAACTCGACTGTCCAGGTCGACTTCCAGCTGCCTGAGCGCTTCGACCTCGAGTACGTTGCAGAGGATGGCTCACGGCAGCGTCCAGTCATGGTCCACAGGGGCGCCGCGGGCTCGATGGAGCGCCTGTTCAGCTACCTGATCGAGCGGTACGTGGGCGCGTTTCCTACGTGGCTTCACCCAGTTCAGGTGGTCGTGGTTCCGATCACGGACGCCCAGCACGAGTACGCGCGGGTCATCGAGGCTCGTTTGCGCAAGGCGAAGCTGCGCGTCGAGGTCGACGACCGCCCCGAGCGCATGCAGCGCAAGATCCGCGACGCACAGGCGCGCAAGGTGCCTTACATGACCATCGCAGGCGCCCGAGAAGCGGAGGCGCAGCACGTCAACGTGCGCGATCGCGCGGGCAACCAGACTGACGAACCGCTCGAAGATTTCGTGCAGCGCGTGGCCCAGGAAGTCGCCGAGCGCCGCCGTTAGCGGGACGCTAAGAGTCGAGCTGGATGTCGATCTCCGAGTGCTGGCCTCGTCCCAACAGGGTCACGGTGCCGACCGTCTGCGGCCTCGACTTGAGCTGGAAGTCGATCACACCATTGGCGGAATCCGAGGACACGATGGTCCAGTCGCCGCTGTTCAGATGTTACTTGTAATAAGTCGTGACCGTGGCGACGTCGTCGTTCGAGTCGAGCACGATGGTGCAGCGGGTGCTGTCACCAGACGACATGCCGGCGCCGATCTTGGTGTTCTCGCTCACGACGGAGGCGCCCGGATAGCTGGGGAAATCAGAGGGTAGGCAGCTGAAAGCGCCGCTCTGGAACCTGTTGACCAGGGAGTAAACACCGAATCCGGCCCCGATCACTCCCAGCACGAGGAGCACTCCGCAGCCCCCAACCAGCCACCAGATCCACCCTCGCGAGCGCTTGGCGGGCGGCAGCGGCGACGCTCCGGGGGCAGCCGGCAGCCACTGGGCGCCGTCCCAACGCCACAGGCCGTCGGGCGACAGCTGCCCGGGTTGGACAACGGGATCCGAGGACACGGCTGCATCGTAAAGCCCCGCGAGGCATGCGTTTTGCGCATCGATGCCCCGTTTCCGGTACCATCCTTCAACTGAAGCAGGGGACCTACCCTCACCCACAGAGCACCGCTCGACTGGGTACGGAAAGGCGGATGGCCTCGGCTATCCGTTTTATTTTTGTTTGGAGGAC
>JBGQGI010000155.1:0-4898 GCA_041497375.1 Candidatus Dormibacteraceae bacterium
CCCGGGGATTGGCTTATAGACTTGCGCCCTGATGGCGCTTCTCGAAGTACGCGAGTTGAGCGTGCGTTTCGGGGGCGTCGTGGCCCTGGACCGGGTCTCCTTCACGGTGGACGCGGGCGAGGTCGTGGCCCTGATCGGGCCCAACGGCGCGGGCAAAACCACGCTTTTCAACGTCGTCACGCGTGTTTACAGGCCCAGCTCCGGCAGCGTCCTGATCGATGGGGAGCAGGTCTCACACATCCGTCCGCACGATGTCCTCCGCCACGGCCTCGCGAGGACCTTTCAGAACACCGCCCTGTTCCGATCGATGAGCGTGCTCGACAACGTCATGGTCGGCGATCACATAAGGACGCGCGGCGGATGGCTCGAGTCGACGATTCCGATGCCGCACGCGGCACGGGCTGAAGCAGCCGCCAGGAAGAGAGCGTTGGAGATGATCGACTTCGTCGGCCTGGGCGCGGTGGCGACCCGGCCCGTGGCGGCCTTGCCCTTCGGCACCTCAAAACGCGTCGAGCTTGCCCGGGCGCTTGTCTCCAGGCCAAGGCTCCTTCTGCTCGACGAGCCGGCAGGCGGCATCAGCCATGAAGAGGTCGAAGCCATGGCCCAGCTCCTGCGCCGCATCCACGTCGAGCTGAATGCGGCGATGCTGCTGGTCGAGCATCACATGGCCTTCGTGATGGGCATCTCCGACAGAGTCGTCGTGCTCGACTTCGGCAGGAAGATCGCCGAGGGCAGCCCGGGCGAGGTCCAGCGGAACCCCGCCGTGATTGAAGCCTACCTGGGGGCTGCGTGACAGCACTGCTCGAGGTGGAGGCGGTCCGCGCCGGCTATGGTCCGACCTCGGTCCTTCACGGCATCTCGCTGTCGGTGCCGGAAGGCGAGGTCGTCTCGCTCCTCGGCGCCAACGGCGCGGGCAAGACCACGACGCTGCGCGCCATCACAGGTGGAGTGCGCTGGACAGGGGACATCCGGTTCTGTGGAAGGTCGCTGAGACGGATGCACACCGAGGACATTGTTCGATGCGGCATCGCGCACGTCCCCGAGGGAAGGGGCATTCTCACCGAGCTCACGGTCGACGAAAACCTGAGGCTCGGCTCGCACCTGCGCCGCGACGGCCCTGCGGTGCTTAAGGACTATGAGCGCGTCTTCGAATACTTCCCGGTGCTGCGTGAGCGCCGCCGGTTGTCCGCCAGCACACTTTCGGGCGGCGAGCAGCAGATGCTCGCGGTCGCCCGCGCCCTGCTCATGAGGCCGAAGCTCATGCTCCTAGACGAGCCTTCGCTCGGCCTCGCGCCGATGGTCGTGCGGTCCATCTTCGAGATCATCCGCACCATCAACCAGGCGGATCGGGTCGCGGTGCTCCTGGTCGAGCAGAACGCCCGGCTCGCGCTGGAGATGTCGAGCCAGGCATACGTGCTGGAGGTCGGCCGCGTCGCCGTCCACGGCGCGAGCGCCGAACTGAAGGGCAACGATTCAGTGCGTCGTTCGTACCTCGGTTACTGAGCCACCAATGCAAGAGTTCCTGCAGCAGGTGCTGAGCGGGATCGCCAGCGGTGGCATCTACGCGAGCCTCGCCCTCGCGCTCGTCCTCATCTACAACGCGATGGGCCTCGTCAACTTCGCCCAGGGCGAGATGGCGATGTTCGCGACCTTTCTCGCGTTCACGCTCATCGACCACGGTCTCAACTACTGGGTCGCCCTTCCGCTGACGCTGCTCCTCGCGTTCGCAGCGGGTGTCCTGATCCAGCGCGTCGTCATCCGGCCAGTCGAGCGGGCGCCGATTCTCACGCTGGTCATCGTCACGCTCGGGCTCGCGACTTTGTTCAACGGCCTGGCCGGGTTCCTCTTCGGTTACGTGCCGCGATCCTTTCCGAGCCCGTTCTCGGTCCTGACGGTCAACCTGGCAGGTGCTTTCGTCAGCTACCGAGACCTCGGGGTGATGGGCGTCTCGGCGGTCGTGCTGGTGCTCATCTACCTCCTCCTGCAGCGGACTACCTTGGGGCTCGCGCTGCGTGCGGCCGCGCACCATCCCGACGCGAGCCGGCTGCTCGGCGTCCGGGTGAGCTGGATGCTCGCGCTCGGCTGGGGCCTCGCGTCCGCCGCCGGCGCCGTGTCCGGGATCATGGTTGCGCCGATCCTGCTGCTCGATCCGAACATGATGCAGACCGTCATCATCTACGCCTTCGCGGCGGCCGTCCTCGGGGGCATCGAGAGCCCGCTCGGCGCGGTCGTCGGAGGGGTGATTGTCGGAGTCACCGTCAACCTGGCGGGCGCCTACGTGCCGGGGGTCGGCGGCGACCTCCAGCTGGCGGTGGCCTTCGCCATCATCGTCGCGGTGCTGGTGCTAAAGCCGAACGGGCTCTTCGGCCACGCCGCGGTGCGAAGGGTCTAGCGTGCTGAAGAGAATCTTCCAGGCGCCTCCTCGCTACTGGCTGATCCTGGTGGTCGTCGTCTTCTTCGCCGGCCTCCCGACAGTGGTCACGAGCTTCCAGAGCGCCGAATGGGCCGAGGTGATGATCTTCGCCGTGGTGATCATGGGCCTGAACATCCTGGTTGGCTACAGCGGGCAGATCTCGCTCGGCCACGGCGCATTCATGGCCCTCGGGGCGTACACGACCGCGATCCTCATCCACCGGTATCAGCTCAACTACCTGGCGACCATCCCGATCGCGGGCCTGGTCACGGGTTTGGTGGGCTTTCTGCTGGGCTTCCCCGCGCTGCGGCTGTCCGCCCTCTACCTCGCCCTCGCCACCTTCGCGCTGGCGGTGGTGACGCCCAGCCTGATCAAGCGCCCCGAGCAGCTCACCGGCGGCGTTCAGGGCATCCTCCTGCTGCCTCCGGATCCGCCGCAGTTCGCGAAGGACATGTTCGCCGCAGTCACCGGGACGCCGATGACCAGCGACCAGTGGATCTATTACGTCAGCTTTGCCTGCGCGCTGGTGCTCTTCTGGCTGGCCTGGAACCTCATCCGGCACCGGCCCGGCCGCGCCCTGCGCGCCATCCGCGACGGCGAGGTGGCGGCCGCGGCTTCAGGGATCAACATTGCCGGCTACAAGACGCTGGCCTTCGGGATTTCGGCCTTCTACGCGGGCGTGGCGGGCTCCCTCTACGGCCTCGTGATCGGGTACGTCAGCCCCGACACGTTCCCGGCCTCGCTCTCTTTCCAGCTCCTCGCCGGCGCGGTCATCGGCGGCCTGGCGTCGATCTCCGGGCCTCTTCTGGGGGGCATCTTCACCTTCTGGCTGCCGATCGTCTCCAGCCAGTTCGTCGCCGGCCAGGACTGGATCCCGGCCCAGATCTCGTCTGTCTTCAAGAACGCAGGCCCGGCCGTCTCGTATGGGGCGCTCCTGATCCTGATCATGATCTTCGCTCCGAACGGGGTCTCCGGCCTGATACTGTCCACGTACACCCGGCTGCGCAGACGGTTGCGGGGGGCCGGTGAACCTGGAAGTGGACAGATACCGCCTGACCATCAGACGGTGGAGAGCCCTGCAACTTAGGAGGAAAAGGGATGTCAAGAATGGGAGCTCGTCTGGCGGCGCTGGCCGCCCTCTTCGTCACGGTCGCTGCCTGCGGAGGCTCCAGCGCCCCGACGGTGGCCACCGACGTCGGCATCACCAGCGACTCGATCCTGCTCGGGAACACGATCGCCCAGTCCGGCTCGGCGGCTTCGTACGGGACGATCGCCAATGCCGAGAACGCCTACTTCACCTACATCAACAACCAGGGTGGGATCAACGGGCGGAAGATCAAGTTCAAGATCCTCGACGACGGCTACAACCCCGCTCAGACCGTGCCCCTGACCAAGCAGCTCGTCGAGCAGGACCAGGTCTTCGCCATGTTCAGCGGCCTGGGCACTCAGGCGCAGGTCTCAGTCCGCGACTATCTCAACGCCAAGAAGGTGCCGCAGCTCTTCGTCGCCACCGGGGCGACCACGTTCGGCCTCGACTTCAGCCAGCACCCGAACACCATCGGCTGGCTGCCGGCCTACCAGGGCGAGGCGCACATCTATGCCAAAGACGTAATTAAGAACCACCCGACCGCCAAGATCGGGGTCCTCTACCAGAACGACGACTACGGACAGGACATCCTCAAGGGCCTGGTCGATGGACTGGGATCCAGCTCAACTTTGATCGTGGACAAGGAGAGCTTTGACGTCACCGCCACCAGCGTCGCCTCTCAGCTTGCGAAGTTGAAGGGAGCGGGCGCGGACACCGTCTTCGTATTCGCCACCCCGAGCTTCGCGATCAAGTCGCTCGCGACCATCACCGCGCTGGGCTGGTCGCCGCATATCTACCTCAACGGTGTTTCCAACGCGCAGGTGTTCATGGGCATCGCCGCCGCGAATGGGGCCAAGTTCGATGGCGCGATCACCGTCGCTTACCTCAAGGACCCGACCGACCCGCAATGGGCCAACGATGACGGCATGAAGCTCTACAAGACCGTGATCGCCAACTGCACAACCTGCAACGTCAACGACGGCAACAACATCTACGGTGTCGCCGCCGCCTTCACGATGGTCGACGTGCTCAAGCAGGCGGGGTCGAACATGACCCGTGCCAACGTGATGAAGATCGCCTCCAGCCAACTGAACGAGACCAACAACCCGTTCCTGCTCCCAGGAATCGTGGTCAAGACCACGTCCACCGACCACTTCCCGATCATGCAGCAGCAGTTGGCAACGTACTCGGCGGGTGGCTGGCATCTGCAGGGTAGCCTCATCGACGAGCGGGGAACGATCAAGTAGGAGATTCACCGGCAGGTAGGCTGCGGCCCTATTGGCTGCACGCCTACCTGCTCACCTACACCCCGCTCCTGCTTTTCGCCGATAGCAGGATCACTGCGCTGTGGCAGCAGTGGTTGCTGGGGCTGCTCACCTTCGCTGTGCTCTACCTTTC
>JBGQGI010000156.1:0-4897 GCA_041497375.1 Candidatus Dormibacteraceae bacterium
GGCGCGCCATTGCGTCCAGCCCCGGCAACGCCGTCCGGGTCCCCAGGGCCGCTCTCCAGCACCTGCCGAACGATGGGGGGCGGTGGTGTCGGAGGCGCGTTGCGCTGAACTTGCACCCGGAATATGCCTGCGACGATCGAGCCCTGGATGCGCTCGCGGAGCTCGTTGAACATCTCAAAGGCCTCGTTCTTGTATTCGACAAGGGGGTCCCGCTGGCCGTAGGCCCGCAGGCCGATACCCTCGCGGAAATGCTCCATCTGCGTGAGGTACTCCATCCACTGCCAGTCGATCGTCCGCAGCATCAGGTCTCGCTCGACCAGCGGCATCAGATCTGCCCCGACCTCTTCGATCTTCTTGTCGTAAGCCTCGTTGGCCGCCGCCAGCAGGTGCTCGCTCAGCCCCTCGCGGCCCTTGACGAGAACTTCGTCGGGGATCTGTGAGCCGGGCTCAATCGGCAGATACGCCGACAGGTAGCGCACGAGCCCTTCGATGTCCCAGTTCTCGTAGTGCCGGCTCTCGCAATGCGCCTCGATGCCCTTCTCGATGACATCGTGAACGTACGTCAGGATGTTGGACCTGGTGTCGGCGCCCTCGAGCACCTTGCGCCGCTCTTCGTACACGATCTGACGCTGTTTGTTCATCACGTCGTCGTACTCGACCACGTGCTTGCGGGCATCGAAATGCATGCCCTCGACCTTCTTCTGCGCGCCGGCGATGGAACTCGCGACCCAGGAGTGCTCGATCGGCTCGACCTCGAGCGTGTCCATGAGCCTGCCGATTCGATCCGCGGCCGGGCCGAAGATCTTCATCAGGTCGTCCTCGAGGGAGATGAAGAACCGGCTCGACCCTGGATCCCCCTGGCGCCCAGCGCGACCGCGCAGCTGGTTGTCGATGCGCCGGCTCTCATGGCGCTCGGTCCCGATGATGTGCAGGCCACCGACATCGGTGACGCCTTCGCCAAGCACGATGTCGGTACCGCGGCCGGCCATGTTGGTCGCGATGGTGACTGCTGCAGGCTGGCCGGCCTCTGCCACGATCCCGGCCTCACGCTCGTGCTGCTTGGCGTTGAGCACGTTGTGCTTGACGCCACGCTTCTCGAGCATTCGCGACAGGCGCTCTGACTTTTCGACCGAGACGGTGCCGACCAAGACCGGACGCTTTTCCTTGTTCATCTCGACGATCTCATCGATGACCGCCTCGAACTTCGACTTCTCCGTCTTGTAGATCAGGTCCGGGCTGTCGACGCGGATCATGTTCTTGTGGGTGGGGATGATCACGACATCAAGCCCGTAGATCTTGTGAAACTCCTCAGCCTCGGTGAGCGCGGTACCAGTCATCCCGGCCAGCTTCTCGTACTGGCGGAAGTAGTTCTGGACGGTGATCGTCGCGATGGTTTTCTGCTCCTGCTGGACCTTGACACCCTCTTTGGCCTCGACCGCCTGGTGAAGGCCATCGGACCATCGACGGCCGGGCATCGTGCGGCCGGTGAACTCGTCGACGATGATCACCTCGCCGTCTTTCACCAGGTACTCCTGGTCGCGGCGGAAGAGCGTCTTCGCTTTCAGCGCCTGGTTGATCTGGTGCGCTTCGACCACGTTCTCGAGGTCGTAGATGTTTCGGATGCCCGTCCAGCGCTCCATCTTCGCGATACCGGACTCGGTCAGCGAAGCCGACTTGTGCTTTAAATCGACCTCGTAATCCTCGGTCTCCACCAGGCGTCCGGCCCATCGCGCGTACTCGTAGTACTTCTCGGTCGATTCCTCCGACTGGCCCGAGATGATGTGCGGCGTGCGTGCCTCGTCGATGAGAATCGAGTCGACCTCGTCCACGATCGCGTAGTTGAGAGTGCGCTGGGCACACTGTGCGAGGTCGCGCGACATGTTGTCGCGCAGATAGTCGAATGCAAGCTCCGAGTTGGTCGCGTAGGTGATATCCGCGAGGTAGGCCTCCGTCTTGGTCACCGGCCGCAAGTTCTGCAGTCGCTTGTCGCCGTGGGTTTCGTCGAGGAATTCGGGGTCGTAGAGGTATGTGGCAGTCGACCCGACGTTGACGCCGACGCTCAGCCCGAGCAAGTGGTAGATCGGGGCCATCCAGCCCGCGTCTCGGCGGGCCAGGTAGTCGTTCACGGTGACCAGGTGGACGCCCTTGCCCGGGAGCGCGTTCAGGTAAAGAGCGAGGCTCGCGACCAGGGTCTTGCCTTCCCCGGTCTTCATCTCGGCGATCCGGCCCTGGTGAAGGACGATGCCGCCGACGAGCTGGACGTCGAAAGGGCGCAACCCAATGGTGCGGCGGCTCGCCTCGCGGCATAGGGCGAAAGCGTCAATCAAGAGGTCGTCGAGATCCTCCCCGTCCTGGGCCCGCTTGCGGAGGGCGCCCGAGTGCTCGCGAAGGCCGGCGTCGTCCAGCTCCTGGAGCTCGGGCTCGAGGCTGGTGACGGCCGTGGCGACGGCGAGATGGCGCTTGACCTCGCGCTCGTTCGGGTCAAAAAGCTTGGCAAGGCTGGGCACTGGATCTAGGTTACCGGGAAGGAGGTCCGGCCAAACCGGACCGGGTGCAAACCAGGACTCTTTAAGGCACCACCGGTTCGATGATGCCAATTGACCCGTCGGAGCGACGGAAGGCGATTTCGATCAATCCCGAGTCCTCGTCCAGGAAGACGTGGAAGGTCTGCCCGTCCGACTGCAGCTCAGCGACCGCCTCGTGGACTGAGACCGGGCGGAGCTTCAACCGGATCCTTTCCGGCTCCGTCTCCTTCTCTTTGCCGTCATCTTGCGGCGGTACGCGCACCGCCGACACGGCCTTCTTGCGGGTGGTGCGCTTCTCTTTCAGCTTCACCACCTGGCGGTCGATCTTGTCGAAGGCGAGGTCGAAAGCCGCTTGAGGATCCGCGCCGCTCTCGTGCGCCGACAGGAGCGGCGTGTGGCGCCCGTCCACACGGACGTTGATACGGCAGAGGACGGTTAAGAGGGTGCTCCGCTTGGCCTCTGGCGAGAACTCGAGTTCGGCTTCTGCAACCCTGCCGAAGTGGTGCTCGAGGCGCGTCAGCTTGCGCTGCGCATACTCCCGCAGCTCCGGCCCGACGAGGTCGGTGCGGTCGTGCAGGACGACCTTCACAAACCGAGTATAAGTCCGCCTTTGCGCCGGCGCCGTCCTCGCGGTCGCGACCTACTTGGTCGAGGGCTTGTATCCGGCAGGAGGCGGGAACAGGGTGAGGATCTCCTTCGGCAAGGGGATGCCCTGGGCAAAGATTCTGTCCAGGATCTTCGGCCGAAGGCCGGTCGGCCTGAAGTCCGCGATCACCTTGCCCTCTGCCGTGGCTCCCTTCTGCTCGAGCACGAAGATGTCCTGCATCGTAATGACCTCCTGCTCCATGCCCACGATCTCCGAGATCGCGGTCACTTTGCGGGAACCGTCGCGCAGGCGGTTGAGCTGGCAGATGATGTTGATGCCGGCCGCCACCTGCTGCCGGATGGCCTTGACCGGAAGGTCGACGCCTGCCATGAGCACCAGGGTTTCGAGACGGGCCAAGGCATCGCGAGGGCTGTTGGCGTGAATCGTGGTCATCGAGCCGTCGTGACCTGTGTTCATCGCCTGGAGCATGTCGAGGGCTTCGCCGCCACGGCACTCGCCGACGACGATTCGTTCCGGCCGCATGCGCAGGGCGTTGATGACCAGGCGCTGGATCGTGACCTCGCCTTCGCCGTTGATGTCGCGGGGTCGAGTCTCGAGACGGCACACATGCTCCTGGTGGAGCTGCAGCTCGGCCGCGTCCTCGATGGTGACGATGCGGTCCTCGACCGGGATGAAACCCGAGAGCACGTTCAAGAAAGTCGTCTTGCCGGTGCCGGTGCCTCCCGAGATGATGATGTTCGCCTTGGCCAGCACAGCCGCCTTCAGGAAGCCGAAGCCCGCCTCGTTGCAGCTGCCGAATCGGATGAGGTCATCGACCTGGAATGGGTCGCGCGAGAACTTTCTGACTGTGAGCAACGGTCCGTTCAGAGCAAGCGGCCGGATGACCGCATTCACACGTGAGCCGTCTGCGAGTCGCGCATCGCAAAGGGGCTGGCGCTCGTCGATGCGCCGCCCGACGGTGCGGACGATGAACTGGATCACGTTGAGGAGCTGGTCCTCGTCGGTGAACTTGATGTTCGTCAGAACCACCTTGCCGCCCATCTCGACGTAGACGTGGTCGCTTCCGTTGACCATGATCTCGGTTACACGGTCGTCACGAATGAGCGGCTCGATCGGCCCGAGCTGCTGGTAGTACTCATCGATATTGATGCCTGGGATCCGAACTGCCATTAATCAGCCTCCACGTCGTGGATACGGGCCGGTCGCGCGCAGTGCGCACGTTCACTTGCCGCCTACGCACTATAAGACAGAGTTCAACGGGAGGCTCCTCCTACCTTGCGTCACAAGATCACTTTGGCCACCGATGCGCCTGTCACCGGACCCGCCCCCGAGCCCTTCAGAGCCACCGCGCAAGCCTCGATCGTGGCGCCTGTCGTGGCCACGTCATCGACGATCAGGACTGATCTGCCGGCGAGATCCGGACCGTGCCACTCGAAGGCGCCACGGACGTTCTCCAGCCGCCACAGCCTGTCGTGGCCGACCTGGGGCGGGGTGGGCCGTGTGCGGACCAGCTCACCTGGCGGCTTGCCGAGCCTCAGCCGCCTTCTGAGCTCGCGTACAAGCAGCTCAGCCTGGTTGAAGCCTCGCTGCCGCTGCCGGCTCGGATGGAGCGGCACCGCCACCACCCACGGCGCCGCCAGCCCCTCGACCACCAGCCGCTCCGAGAGCAGCAGCGCGAGCGGCCCGGCGAGCCGCCGCCATCCCTCGTACTTGAAGCGCTGAACCGCAAGCTCGATCGGCCCGTCGTAGGCGACTGCCGAACGCA
>JBGQGI010000157.1:0-4872 GCA_041497375.1 Candidatus Dormibacteraceae bacterium
CTGGAGTCACTGCCCAGGATCGCCGATGCTCTCCGGACCGGCGAGATCAGCTACCAATCCACCTCCTTGCTCTGCCACCTGCGCGAACAGCT
Source organism: Candidatus Dormibacteraceae bacterium (assembly GCA_041497375.1). Taxonomy (GTDB): domain Bacteria; phylum Chloroflexota; class Dormibacteria; order Dormibacterales; family Dormibacteraceae; genus Palsa-872. The sequence goes on from JBGQGI010000157.1 coordinate 93, forward strand.
GGGGGACAAGCGAGACCTCTTCGACGAAGAGGAGATGCTCGGATATGCCCGCAATCACTCCGTCGCCTCATTGCGCTACCTCTGTCGCTACGCCCGCCATGTCGCAGACCCCGATGGCTTCTTCAACGAGGCCGAAGCCGACTACTCTCGGCGCCGTCTCGACATCAGCCAGATGGGTGACGGCATGTTTTGCGTCGACGCCATCCTCGACCCCGAAGGGGGAGCGGCATTCAAGACGGCGCTGGAATCACTCGCGAGGCGGCTGGGGCCGGATGACGAGAGGAGTCATAAGCAGCGGATGGCCGACTCCGTGACGGAGCTGGTGCAGCACGCCATGGATGAGGGCAGGCTGCCTCGCCGCAATGGCGTGAAGCCGCACATCAACCTGACCACCACGCTCGAGGGATTGAAGAACGAGTCCGGTGCACCGCCTGCCGACCTCGAGCTTTCCTTGCCGATCTCGACCCGGACGCTGGAGCGCATCGCTTGCGACTCCACCATCTCACGCGTCCTGCTTGCCGACTCGATGGTGATCGACGTCGGCCGGGCGACGCGGGTGGTGTCGGCGCCGACCCGGCGCGCGTTGCGGGCCAGAGATCACGGTTGCCGCTGGCCCGGTTGTGATCGCAAGGTCGACTGGTCGACTCCGCATCACATAGTTGCCTGGTCGAGAGGTGGTGCTACCCACCTTTCCAACCTCGTCTTGCTCTGCTACTTCCATCATCGCCTCGTGCATGAAGGTGGTTGGCAGGTGGTGCAAGTGGGTCGTGAGTTCCGGTTCGTACCGCCCGATCGGGTGGTCTTCAGACGAGCGCGTGGGCCCGGGGTACGCTGGGCGGCTTAGGCCCGCTCCTTCCCTATATTGTGTCTGCGATGGATGAGGGCCTCCAGCGCCTGACCCAACCGTTGGTGCGGGACGGCGGCAGCTTGCGGCCCGCATCGTGGGACGAGGCGCTCGATCGTGCCGCTGCCGGGTTTGCCAAGGCTCGCGCTCTGGGTCCGAATGGCTTTGGGATGTTCAGCTGTTCCAAGACGACCAACGAGATGAACTTCACGGCGCAGAAGTTCACGCGCGCGGTCATGGGCAGCAACAACATCGACAGCTGCAATCGGACTTGACACGCTCCAAGCGTCGCCGGTCTGGCGACAGTGTTCGGAGCCGGAGGAGGAACCTCTTCGTATCGCGAGGTTGAGCAGACCGACCTGGTGATCCTCTGGGGCTCGAACGCTCGTGAGACCCACCCGATCTTCTTTCACCACCTGCTGCGTGGAGTGCGCAACGGCGCCAAGCTCATTGCCGTCGATCCTCGCCGGACTGGTTCGGCGGAGTGGGCCGATGTCTGGCTCGGCCTCGACGTCGGCAGCGACATCTCGCTGGCGAACGCGATGGCGCGTGTAATCATCCACGAGGGGCTTGCCGATACCGGCTTCATCGCTCGTGCCACCACCGGCTACGACGAGTTCGCTCGCTGCGTTGAGGCTTATCCGCTGGAACGCGCTGAGCGCGAGACCGGTGTCCCGGCGGCCGCGATCAAAGATGTTGCGTTGGCCTACGGGCGGGCTGAGGCGGGGATGATCTGCTGGACGCTCGGGATCACCGAGCATCACAACGCAACCGACAACGTGCTCGCCCTCATCAATCTCGCGCTTCTCACGGGCAAGGTCGGGCGCTTCGCCTGCGGCTTGAATCCCCTTCGCGGGCAGAACAACGTCCAGGGGGGCGGAGACATGGGCGCCATCCCTGCCAGGTTCCCCGGTTTTCAGGATCTCGAGGAGCCGGCGATCCACGACAAGTTCACGAGGGCATGGGGCGGGGCCAAGTTTCCTTCGAAGAAGGGCTACCACCTGAGCGAGATGTTCGAGTCGATGGACCACGATGAGCTTCGGGCGCTCTACATAATCGGCGAGAACCCGGCCCGAAGCGAGGCCGACCAGACTCGCGCGGTCCGTCTCTTGAGTGGCCTCGACCATCTCGTCGTGCAGGACATCTTCCTGACCCAGACCGCCGAGCTCGCGCACGTGGTTCTCCCCGCGGCCGCCGGGTGGGCCGAGTCGGAAGGCACTGTCACCAACAGTGAGCGTCGCGTGCAGCGCGTGAGGCGGGCGCTCGACCCGCCTCCAGGCGCTCGCGACGACGTCGAGCTGATCTGCGAGATCGCCAGGCGCCTTGGCACCGACTGGGGCCACCCGACCGCAGAGGAGATCTGGGACGAGTGCCGCAGCCTGTCGCCAATGCACGCCGGCATGTCCTACCCGCGCCTCGACGAGCTCGGCGGCATTCAGTGGCCTTGCCCCGACGAGTCCCACCCCGGCACCGAGTTCCTTCACGCTCGTTTATGGATGGATCCCATTGAAGGACCCGCTGCGCCATTCCACGCCGTCGAACACGACCCTCCGGTCGACCTGCTCACCGAGGAGTTTCCTATCCGGCTGACCACCGGCCGGCGGCTCGATTCGTTCAACACCGGCGTGCAGACCGGCGGCTATACGTCGCCTTTGCGGACCCGCGAAGCCATCCTCATCTCACCCGCCGACGGGGCTCGCCTTGGGATCCAGGATGGCGAGAGGGTGCGCGCCAGCTCGCGTCGCGGCTCGGTCGATGTGCCCGTGCGTTTCGACGCCTCGCTTCGACCTGGCCTTGCCTTCATGTCCCTCCATTTCCCCGACCAGGTGGCCACCAACATCCTGACCATCGATGCCACCGACCCCAAATCCGGCACCGCCGAGTTCAAGGCGAGCGCGATCCGGATCGACAAGCTGGTCGCGGTCCCGGCCAAGTAATTGGACATACGGACCACCGGGGGACCGCCGACAGCCGAGGAGATGGCCGCTGTCGACGGATTCCTGGGTGCGCCGGAATCTCTTTGGGAGGGCGGCGCGCGCGTCGCGGGCGACGATCACCTCGCTTATGGCGGCCGCGCAGCACGCTCCCGCCGCCACCTCCTGCTGCCCGTGCTGCACGCGGTGCAGGATCAAGCGGGCTGGGTCAGCCGCGGCGCGCTGGAGTATGCCTGCAGGCGCCTCTCGATCCCACCCGCCGACGCTTATGGCGTCGCGAGCTTCTACGCGCGATTCGCGCTCGAGGAGCGGCCGCCGCTTGCCGTTCACGTCTGCGACGACATCGCTTGCAAGTGCGCCGGGGCCGATGCGCTTTGCGATGCGCTGGAGAAGAGCTTCGGTCCCGCCGGAATGCCTGTCGCTTCCGGCTCTGGCGCCTGGTATCGCAGCCCCTGCCTCGGGCTGTGCGATCGTGCTCCGGCGGCCCTCGTCGAGCGAGCGGGCAGCCGTCATGCCGAAGCTCGGGTCGCACCGGCTGGTCACGAATCGGTTAGCGCGATCCTCGGCGGTGCGTGGCCTGACCCCGAGGCGGCTCCGATACGTCCTCAGCCACAAGCTGGATCGAGGCTGCTTCGCCGGGTCGGTGTCGTGGATGCCACGAGCCTCGACAGCTACCTCGACGCCGGCGGCTATGCGGCGCTGCGGCGCGCGCTCGAGCTCGGCCCTGAGAGCGTGATTCGCGAGGTGACCGAGGCGAAGCTGCTCGGCCGAGGCGGCGCGGCGTTTCCGACAGGACGCAAGTGGGACGCAGTGGCCAAGGCCCCGGCTCGTCCCCACCACCTGGTCTGCAACGCCGATGAATCAGAGCCCGGCACGTTCAAGGATCGCGTCTTGATGGAGGCCGACCCCTTTGCGGTCGTCGAGGGGATGACGATCGCAGCCATTACAACAGGCTGCGAGCATGGCTACCTCTACGTTCGCACGGAGTATCCCCTCGCGCGCGAGCGGATCGAAAATGCCATCGAGCAGGCGCGAGGTCGAGGGTTTCTCGGCGCGGACGTGGCAGGGTCCGGCATGACCTTCGACATTGAAGTTCGGCGTGGCGCGGGCGCGTACATCTGCGGCGAGGAGACCGCGCTCTTCAACTCGATTGAAGGGAAGAGGGGAGAGCCGCGAAACAAGCCTCCGTTTCCTGTCGCCGTGGGGCTCTTCGGCAAGCCGACCCTCGTCAACAACGTGGAGACGCTCGCCAACGTGCTCGAAATACTCAACCAGGGCAGCGCGGAGTACGCGAAGGTGGGCACGCCCGAGTCAGCGGGCACGCGGCTGTTCTGCATCTCCGGCCACGTGCGCAAACCTGGCCTTTACGAAGTGCCGATGGGCACGACGCTGCGCGCGCTTATGGAGCTTGCCGGCGGCCTGCGTGAGGGCAGGTCGCTCCGTGCGGTGCTTCTGGGTGGCGCAGCAGGATCCTTCATCACCGAGTCGCAGCTCGACGTGCCGCTGAGCTTCGAGGGCACGCGGGCGATTGGCGCCACGCTTGGCTCGGGCGCCGTCATCGTCTTCGACGACACCGCCGACCTCGAGCAGGTCTTGCTCCGCATTGCCCGCTTCTTTCGCGACGAGTCGTGTGGGCAATGTGTGCCATGTCGCGTCGGCACGGTGCGGCAGGAGGAGGCGCTGAAGAGAATTCTCACCGAGCGCAACCAGTCCCTGCGTGAGATCGACATCGCCCTCCTGAGCGATATCGCCCGCGCGATGCGAGACGCGTCGATATGCGGCCTGGGACAGACTGCCGCCAGTGCGATTGGCTCCGCAGTGACCCAGCTGAAGATCGCGGGAATGAATTAGATGGCTGGCGGAGTGTTTGTCGGTCTGCCCAAGCGCATGGTTGCCCTCAGCATCGACGGCGAGGACGCGCAGGTCACCGAGGGCACGACCATCCTCGAGGCCTGCCGCGGCCTCAACATTGACACCCCGACGCTGTGCCAGCTCGAGAACC
>JBGQGI010000158.1:0-4869 GCA_041497375.1 Candidatus Dormibacteraceae bacterium
CTCGCGGTTCGGCTTCGCCGACCCCTTCTCGATGCCCGCCGCCTTCTTGAGCAGGTTCACCGCGGGAGGCGTCTTGAGGACGAAGGTGAAGGTGCGGTCTTCGAAGATCGTGATCTCCGCGGGCACGACGTCGCCGGCCTGCTGAGCAGTGCGCTCGTTGTAGGCCTTCGTGAACTCCATGATGTTGATGCCGTGGGGTCCGAGCGCGGTGCCCACCGGCGGGGCCGGCGTCGCCTTGCCGGCCTGCAGCTCGAGCTTGAGTACCGCGCGGATCTTCTTCTTGCTCATCTCAGTGGACCTTCTCGACCTGCAGCAGGTCGAGCTCGACGGGAGTCTCGCGGCCGAACATGTTGACGAGCACCTTTAGCTTGCCCTTCTCCGGGTTGATCTCGTCCACCTTGCCGTGGAAGTCGGTGAACGGTCCATCGACCACGCGCACAGACTCGCCGACCTGGAACTCGACCCGGATCTTGGGGGCTTCCTGCTTCATCTGCTTCTGGATCGCCCGGACCTCTTTCTCCTGGAGCGGGACCGGGCTGTTCGCGGAGCCGACGAAGCTCGTGACGCCTGGAGTGTTGCGAACCACGAACCACGATTCGTTCGACATCACCATGCGGACGAGGATGTACCCCGGGAAGATTCGCTTCTGGACGTGGCGGCGCTTGCCGTCCTTGATCTCGATCTCGTCTTCCATCGGGACGAGCACTTGCAGGATCTTGTCCTGCATGTCCATGGATTCGATCCTCTTCTCGAGGTTCTTCTTGACCTTCTCTTCGTGTCCGGAATACGCGTGGACCACATACCACTGGGCATCCGGCTCGGGTGCTGTGCTCTTCTCGACCGCCATCAGTGGGCCACCCCGTTGTAGATGAACCGCTTGGCGAGCTCACCGAGGGCGTAGTCGACCCCGCCGATGAAGCCCCCGATCACGATCACGGTGACGATCACGATCAGCGTGTAGCGATAGAGCTCACCCCAGGTCGGCCAGACGACCTTGCGGAGCTCGTCGTACACCTCGCGCAGAAACCGCACGACGTTGAACGACGGCGCCGGCTCGACCCGCCTTTTGGTGGTGACGGCCACTACTTGGTCTCCTTGTGCGGGGTGTGCTTGTGACACCACCGGCAGTACTTGCTCAGCTCGAGCCTGTCCGGGTCGTTTTTCTTGTTCTTGACGGTGGTGTAGTTGCGCCGCTTACACACACCGCACGCGAGGCTGATGATGTCTTCCATGGTTGGCTCTTTGGGTGGGGCTGAAAAGAAAAAAGCCTAGGTTACCTAGGCGCTGTCAATAGTAGCAGGACTTCCAGGCGAGCTTGACGGCCGCCAGACGAGCGTACAGGGACCGGCGAACCTGTGCTCCCAATATGATTGGTCGGTGCCTGGGTCAACCGTGATCGTGCTGCACGGGGACCAGACAGGCGAGGAGCTCCTCCGCGAGGCGATCCGCCTGCTGGAGCCCGACGTGCTCGGGTTCGAGGTCAAACGAATGGACTTCGACCTGTCGCTCGAGCAGCGTCGGGAGACCCGAAACCAGGTGGTCCACGACGCTGCGGAGGCCCTACGACAAACGGGATTCGGCCTCAAGGCGGCCACGATCACACCCATAGGTGCGGGTGACGTCGGCAGCCCCAACGCGATCCTTCGAAAGCAGGTCGACGGACGCGTCATAGTCCGGACCGGCCGGCGGATCCCGGGCGTGCGGCCGCTGGCGGGCGTCCACGCGCCGATCTCGGTGATCAGGATGGCCGTGGACGACGCGTACGGAGCCAAGGAGTGGCGCGAGGGGCACGGGCTCGACGAATGGGCCTTCCGGACGGAAAAGATCAGCCGCCGAACCTGCCGCATGGTCGCCGACTACGCGTTCGCCCATGCCAAGCGGATCCAGGCCAAGGTCTTCGGGGGCCCGAAGTTCACGGTCAGCCCCGTGTACGAAGGTATGTTCAAAGAAGAGCTGGACGCGGCGGCCCAGCGCAACCCAGACGTCCGCTACGACCCCCAGCTGATCGACGCGACCTACGCACTCCTGCTCGCGACCACCGGCGAGGCGCTGGTGATCCCCGCCTTGAACCGCGATGGCGACACCCTCTCCGACCTGGTGATGCAGATGTTCGGCACGATCGCCGGGGCCGAGTCGGTGCTGCTGGCCTTCAACGATGAGGGCGCGGTGACCGTGGCGATGACTGAAGCTCCCCACGGCACGGCGCCGGCGCTGCAGGGAAAGAACGTCGCCAACCCGATGGCCATGATCCTGGCGGTCGCCTCCCTGCTCGGATACATGAAGGAAGACAAGGCGCACCAGGCCTCGCGCGCGATCTATGAATCAGCGCTCGAGGCCGTTTCCGACGGGATTCGGACTGCCGACCTGGGCGGGGACGCGTCGACCACGGAGTTCACCGATGAGGTCGTCCGGCGGGTCCGCACAAAGATCGACGTATGGAGCGCGCTCGCCGACGTCCAAAGATAGGTACCTCGCGCTGCGTGGGCAGAGGTGATCTGGGAAGCAGTTCGGAAACCCTGGACGGCCGCCGCCTCCGCCTAGAGCTTGATTCTTTTGAACGACTCCGCGTAGGTGTAGCCGGCCTTCTTCCCCACATCGCGATGTCGCTTGCGCATGAACTTCTCGTAGTCCCATTCAGCTCCAGGCTTGGCGACCTGGCTCTTGTGCTTCTTCAACGATTGCATCTTCAGATCCAGGGTCTTGCTGATGTCCACGAAGAAGTCACCTGACGTCCAGAACGGCACCCACAACTCCTTGACCACGTGCGCCGGAAACCCCTCCTTGAGGAGGCTTCGGAAGGCTCGCGGGTTGCGTGAATCGGGGTAGACCGCGGCAAACGTCGCCTCTCCCACAGCTATGTGGTCGGGGTGCGAACCGCCGATTGGCGCGTCCAGAAGGCGTCCCGGAAGATGCGTGATCACCAGGTCGGGCTTGTACTTTCGGATCATGCGCACTATGTCGCGCCTCAGCTTGAGATCGTGCGTGAGGTGCCCATCCTTGTACCCGAGAAACTCGACCTTCTTGACGCCCAGCACCCGGGCCGCAGCGCGCTGCTCCCTCTGCCGGATGGCGGCCAGCTCGGAGTCCTTCTGTTCGGGGTCCTCCCCACCCTGCGATCCGTCAGTGACGATGACGTAGGTGACCTCGGCGCCGTCCTTGGCCAGCTTGGCGACGGAGCCGCCCGCTGAAAACTCCGGATCGTCCGGATGTGCCGAAACGACGAGGACCCGATCGAACTTCGGAGTTTTGGCCTTGGGCCTGGCAGCCGTTTTGCGCTTTGCCTTGGTTGCGGTCTTCTTTGTTGCCACGGCACTGAAGAGTACGGGATGACCGCGGTCAGACGTTCAAGCCGGCGGGAGCTACCGCGCGGGCTTGACTTTCGCGGGTGCTCCCAAAGACGACAGAGGGATCGCCCCCTGGATCGGCTTCCACAGAGCTTCGATCTGTTCGGCTGTGAGGCGCGTGCGTGAAGCGATGACGCGACCGCCGAAGGCTGCGGTCTTGACTGCCGCCCAGCCATCGCTGCCGGACAGGCGCATCGGCACAGTGACCACCGCCGCCAGCGCCGCCGCTTCTTCGGCCGGCCTCGCGCTGCCGTCCATGATGGCTCGCGACAGGGCGTTGGAGACCTCGTCGGTCAGCTGCCAGGGCTGCGCGAGAGCCTCGCACTGGCTGCCGCCAAGCCGGCCGAGAGCTGTCACGTAACGGAGGACCATCGCACCCCGAGCCCTGGCGCTTGTGGTTGGAATCGCAGACGCAAACGGTGCGTAAGAGGCCGCGAACTTGATTGGGGTGAGGTGGTGACGGCGAACAAGCGCCGACACCGCATGCCAGGTCGCCACCGCTTCGTCATCGGACCGTCCCTTGAGGAAATCACTGAGCGATGTCCCCGCATTCACGAGAGGAGCGACGACATCCTGGTTGACCGAAGGCACAGAGCCCGCAACCTGTGTCCAGTCCTCGACGCTCAGGGAACTGAGCCGTCGGACGAAGTCATCGGAATCGACCTCTTCGAGCGGGATGAGTGAGGCGAAAGGCCCGTAGTGCTCGGCGACCTGCTCCAGCTTCGCGCGAGATTTGGTTTCAACGGCGAAGCTGGCCCGCTCGACGGCCGCGAACGCACGGCAGCGCGTGAAAGTGTCCAGCTTCTGGGTGCCGTCGATGGTCGCCAGCAGAGCCCTGACCACGCTGGCCGGTTCGGCGCTCCCCTCTCTGGTCACGCTGGCGACGAGCTGCCTCCGATCGAGGATACGAAGCCACTGGATCGCGGTCAGCTCCTGGACCGCTTTCAGAAAAGCAGCCACCTCCCCGCTGTTGGGTCCGTACTGCGCCGGCGCTCTGGGTGAGGGAACCGGCGCCACCTTTGGCGGTTTGATCGTCTCGATCGCCTTGGTGACCGCAGCCCGCACGCTGGCCCCGGTGCCCCTGCGGCCTGTCCGCTTCTCGAGCGACTTGAACGCGATCGCCGGCTCCAGCGGAGCCCACAAGACCGCTACCTCCACGCTCGAGAGCTGGGAGCGGCGGCTCAACACCCTGGCTCCATGCACCACCGTCCTCACCGCCGCCCAGCCCGCATCTCCGCTCAGGGTGGCCGGGATGGTCGACAACGCCGAGATCGCGACCGCCTCCTCGATGTTCAGGTGCCTGCTCTTCGCCACCGCCTGGGTCAGCGCGCGCGACGCATCGTGGTCGAGCCGCCAGGGCTTCGCCAGCATGTCGCACTGAGCCGCCGACAGGCCTTCGACCGCACGGCGGTCCGCGCCGAATATGTCCAGCGCGTAGCTTACCGTCCCGCTGAGCGTGTACAGATTGAAGATCTTGCTGCTCGGCCCCTGGCCGAAGTTGGCCGCCGAGAATTTCTCACGCGTC
>JBGQGI010000159.1:0-4798 GCA_041497375.1 Candidatus Dormibacteraceae bacterium
AACCGGATATCGATCGACGCCATCATCACCATCGTCTCGAGGCGGGACAGCGCGTCTCGAGCAGAGTTGGAGTGGATCGTCGACATGCTGCCGTCGTGGCCGGTGTTCATCGCCTGCAGCATGTCCAGCGCCTCCGCGCCGCGCACCTCACCGACCAGGATGCGGTCGGGCCGCATTCGCAGGCTGTTGCGAAGCAGCTGGCGGATGGTGAGCTCGCCCTTGCCTTCGACGTTGGCCGGGCGGTGCTCGAGGGCGACGACGTGCGGGTGGTCGATCTGCAGTTCGGCGGCGTCCTCGATGGTGATCACACGCTGGTTGTGCGGGATGAAGCGCGCGATGACGTTGAGGGTCGTGGTCTTGCCGGATCCGGTTCCGCCTGAGACCAGGATGTTCATGCGGCCGAGCACCGCAGCCTCGAGGAACTCCGCCATGGCCGGGCTTAAGCTGCCCTCGCGCGTGAGGTCGTCGATGCCGAGGACGGCATCCTTGAACTTTCTGATCGTGAGAGCCGCGCCATGGATGGCGGCGGGCCTGATGATCGCGTTGACACGGCTGCCGTCGGGCAGGCGGGCGTCCACCATCGGGTTGAGACCGTCGATGTGCCGGCCGGTGGTCGCGACCATGCGGCGGATCGTCTCCAGCAGCTGGTTCTCGTCCTCGAAGCGGATGTCGGCCTTGGTCAGGACGCCGCGCCGCTCGATGAACACCTGGTCGGGTCCATTGACCATGATCTCGCTGACCGAGCGGTCGTGAAGGAGGCTGTCGAGAGGGCCGTATCCGACAGCAGCGCGCAGGATGATGTCTGCGAGAGCCAACTTCTCTACCGAGTTGAGATTGATTCCGTCCTCGGCCAGGAACCTGTCGAGGTAGGTGCGCACAGCGCGCGAGAACTCGAGCGTGTCGGCCTTCGGCGACAGGCCGACATCGCGGATCAGAGTCAGACGTTCGCGGTAATCGTTGGCGAGCTTTTGTAGGTCGCGGCCCTGCCGAGCCGCGGCCTCCACGATGTCCGAGCGGCGGCGGTGGGGTTGGGTCGGGTCGGTGGTGGTCGCCCACAGGTCGACGAACTGCACCTCGAGGACGGCCAACTGCGCGGCGATCGCCGGGATGACGCGCTGCCGTTCCGTGAGCCGGATCTTGATCGACGTGCCTGCCCCGTCGGGCGGCTGGCTGGCGTCCATGTACGCGGCGATCGACTCCCCGTCCCGGAAACGAAGGATCGCCTTGCGCGCCTGGCTCTTCTCGCCCGGGTCGGCCTCGAGGTCGGGGTCGTCCAGGGATCCGAACACGACGTACTTGATGTCGCGCACGGGAATCCAGCGCGCCCGATCCAGGTCCGGTGGTGTGTAGATCGGGAAGCCGTCCGGGCTGAGAGATCGCGCATCGGACTCGCCGCGCTCGAGGCCGCCATCGAGGCGATGCACCGCAACCTGGCGGCGCGCGAGCTTGCCGCTGCCTGGCTCGGGCGTGCGCCCGGCTGTCACCGCAGGCGGCGCGTCACCGATAAGCACTTGCGGAGTCGTGGATGAAATTGGCTCGGGGTCACTCATTGGCAATCATCCACGGTGTGGATTTGGTCGATGCTAGCATCGGGAACCCGGTCCTTCTCCTCGTTAGCTCATCCATTAACGTGTGCGGCCTCCACGAGCCTCTGGCGGGCGCCGGCGGTCGACGACCCACCTGGATCCGGGCATTCGCTTTGCCACGCCCTTGACCTCGGCAGCGCGGGATGCGAGGGCTGCGGCGCTCTCGTAGCTGCCAGGCTCGGCCAGGACGATCCCGATCGACACCGAGACGAGGCCGGTCCTGAGCGAGGCGCCGCTGCGATCCTCGTACTCAATCCAGCCGCGCTCTCTGTCGACCTCGTCATAGAGGTCGGGCACCGCCTCGTCAAAACGCTTGGTGATCTCGGCTGCGACTGTCTCCGCCAGGCTGGGCTCCGTGAGGATCACAAAGTCATCACCGCCGACGTGGCCGCCGAAGTGGTGGGGCGAGTAATGCGCCTCGAGCACCTCGAGGATGATCGTGCCGAGAGTCTTGATCACGTCGTCGCCGCGAAGGAAGCCGTAGTGGTCGTTGTAGCTCTTGAAGGTGTCGATGTCGGGATACAGGACCGCGAAGCGCTCGTTGGCCTTGAGGCGCAGGTTGATCTCGCGAAGGATGTCGGTGTTGCCGCTCATCCCCGTCAGCGGGTTGAGGTCGCGCGTGTTGGTGGATCGGCTGATCACGGCCCTCAATCGAGCGACGAGCTCCTCAGCGATGAATGGCTTGGTCACGTAGTCATCCGCGCCGGCGAGCAGGTGCTCGACCTTGTCTTTCAGCGAGCTGCGCACGGTGAGGAAGACGACGGGGATCAGGCGGGTACGGAAATCCTTGCGGATGTCGGCAAGGATCTGGTCGCCTGTCGTCGATCCGAGCATGAGGTCGAGCAGGATGATGTCGGGGCGCCAGTCGACGGCGGACTCGTGCGCGGCCTCTCCGTCGTCGATCGTCACGCACTCGAAACCGGCACGCTCGAGCACGCGCTTGACCAGGCGCAGCATCTGGTCGTCGTCGTCGACCACCAGCACGAGCTCACGAGCAGGTGCCTGGCCGTCGCCGCCCGCTGCGGTCCTGGCCGCACCCGGCCTGCGGGTCACAGTCACAGCGGGCTCGCTTTGGACTCCGAATCGGGAGCGGAAACGGGCGGGCGCCTCAGCTTTTCGGTCAGGGCGATCGCCCGTTCGGCAGCGACGCGGATCTCCTGGATGTCGGTGCGCACGGCTTCAGGATCGCCCGTTTCCTCGGCGATGAGCTCGCAGTAGTTCACGATCACTGCAAGCAGGTTGCGAAAGTCGTGGATCAGGACCCGGTTTCCTTCCTCCGAGTGTTCGCCTCCTGCGCTCACAGCCGTTTCACCAGTCGCCAATAGTTCACCTCGCCATCGCGTTTGTATCCCAGCTCATCGAGCACCTTCCGTGCGATCGCGATGCCGCGTCCGGCCTCGCTTGTCGGCGCTGGCATGGCGCGAGGCATTTGATTATGAAGGGGAGGTCCCCAGTCAGTAAAAGATGCTGTTGCGGTGCCCGCTTCCAGGCGCAGCTCGTACTCTACGGGCGGTCCTTTGCTGCCGTGCTTCCCCGTGTAGATGAGCACGTTCGAGCCGATCTCGGCGAGGGCTGTCTCGAACAGGATCAGGTTGCGATCCTCGGCGCCCCTCCCGCTACGTTCGCGAAGCAGGTCCACGGAGCGATGAAGCGTGTCCAGGCCTTCTTCAAGTCGGGTGAGCGTGGCGTGGAACTCAAAGGGTGGAGGGTCGGCGCGGTCGGGGTCAGAAGTCAGTGAGAGCTTCCTCGACAGTGGCGAAGTACGGGAACACCCTGTCCAGAGTGGTCAGCTCGAGGACCACCCGCACCTGCTGATTGGGAGCCGCCAGCCTGAGGTCACCTTTGGAGCTGCGCACCAGCTTGAGCGCCGCGATGACCGAGCCGAGCCCTGTGCTGTCGACGAAGCTCACGCCTTCGAGGTCGATGACGACTCGCGGCGGGCCGTTCTTGACCGCCTCGGTGACCGCCTCTTTCAAAGAGGGAGCGCCGGCCACGTCGAGGCGTCCGGATGGGGCCAACACCGTCACGCCTGCGTCGGTTTGCCGGGCCTGGACCTCGAGGCTCATCGCTCGCAAGCCTACAGCGACACGGTGGAAGTTTGACCTCTTTACCTTCGTGAGCGGAGTGCACGGGGGACATGCGGCCGTCATCTCCGGCTGCATGTCCTCACTACACTTCGGTTCGTGTCAGCCTCAGACGGTTCGCTCAGGACCTTGATTGTCGACGACGAGGAGGCATTGGCCAAGGTCATGCAGCGCACGCTGCGCAGCCGCGGATTCGAGTCCGACGTCGCTTTCTCTGGCGCCGCCGCTCGCGAGCTCATCGACAGCAAGGAGTACGGGCTCGCCCTCCTGGACGTGAGGCTGCCCGACGAATCGGGCTACGGGCTGTTAAGTGAGCTCAAGGCCAAGCACCCCGACACCGCGGTGGTAATGATCTCGGGAGTCGACGACCCCGAGCTCGGTAAGGCCGCCGTGGAGCATGGTGCTTATGCGTACTTCGTCAAGCCTGTCGGCGCCACCGAGCTCTACCTCGCGGTGGTCAACGCGTTCCGCCGGCGGAGCATGGAGATCGATTACCGCGCCAACCTGCAGCGCCTCGAGTCGCTGGTGGCAGAGCGCACCGACCAGATCGACAAGGCGGCCAAGGTACAGGCGGCGTTGCTGCCCGTGTCGCCGTTGATCGGCGAAGGGTTCGAGGTGGCCGCGCATTTCGCGCCGTCCCGCGAGATCAGCGGCGACTTCTACGACTGGTACCCGCTCGAGCGCGGCCGGCTCGCGGTGACGCTCGGCGACGTCATGGGCAAGGGGTTGCCCGCGGCTATCCTGATGGCGACCGTGCGAGCAGCGCTACGCTCGGCTTCAGCGCACGCGGCCTCGGTGGAAGAGGGCGTTCAGCAGGCTGCTGGCGTGATGGCGGCTGCGCTCGAGGTGAACCAGGCGTACGTGACGCTCTTCCATTCGATCTTCGATGGCGCCAGCGGCGAGCTGCACTACATCGACGCTGGACACGGTCATGCGCGCCTCATGCGGAGTGGCGGTGGTCATGAGCTGCTGTCCCAGCGTGGGGCGCCGATCGGGCTCTTGCCCGACAACACCTTGCTGCCGGGCAAGGTCGTCCTCGAGCGCGGGGACACGCTGGTCGTCTTCTCCGATGGACTGCTCGACCTGCGCCCCGACCTCGCCACCAAGGATGTGCCGCTGCCTCTGGCG
>JBGQGI010000160.1:0-4760 GCA_041497375.1 Candidatus Dormibacteraceae bacterium
AGGTCGTCACCTATGCGAGAGAGGGCGTTTACCTATCGCTTCCCAGTGTGGGGATGGCACAAGCAGTTCGTGGCCTGTGGTTGATGGATCCGCAAACTGGAAAAGTCAGGCTGATCAACGGTCAGTACTTCTGGCGCATGGTCTCCGGTGGTTCCGCGTGGGCGCTGGAACCATGGACTGGCCCGGACAACGCCAGCTGGCCAAGCCCTCGCAGTGGTGGTTACAAGGTGTATCGGCTCGACCTGGGTACTGGCAAGGTCGTCACCTGGTATCAAACGAAGAAACCGATCAGGTTGCTTTCCCCGACACCGGACGGCGCCGTACTGATCGACTACGGCACATACAGTGTCGCCAAGCTGGCCCTGGTGTCGGGGCCCGGCTTGTTTGCCCCTATTGCGCTGCCGCGCAATTTCCCGGTTCTCTGGGATGCTCGAATGACTCGCCCCGGTGTGTGGCTCAATCTGGTCGGGGGGATCGCGCTATATGTGAAGGGTGAGGGAGTCAAGGTCGTGGCCCGAAACCCTGACCCTACTCGCGTGTATGTCGCGGCAGGCGGCTGCTGGTAGGTCACCCGAACTCGTTTACATTTCGATCATCTGCCGCCAACACCTACTTGACGGAATGCTGATGTATTGGTCCGAGTGGGCAATCACATGACTTCCAAGGTGCTCGTGGTTGACGATGAGGACCACATAGTCGAGCTTGCCCGGATCTACCTCACGCGAGAGGGTTACGAGGTGGAGGGGGTGGGGGATGGGTCTCAAGCGCTGGCTCGGTTCACCCAGCTCAAGCCCGACCTCGTGATCCTAGACATCATGCTGCCCGGCTCTGACGGCCTCGCCATCTGCAAGGAGATCCGCAAGCAGAGCCAGGTGCCGATCATCATGCTCACCGCGAGGGACGAGGTCACGGACAAGGTGGTGGGTCTCGAAGTCGGCGCGGACGACTACCTGACGAAGCCCTTCCATCCCCAGGAGCTCGTTGCCAGGGCCAAGGCCCTCCTGAGGCGAGCGCGGATCGAGCCAGACGCCCCGAAGCTGATCCGAGCGGGCAAGCTGGAGGTCGATCTGGAACGCCACGAGGTTCGGCATGAACAGGTCAAGGTACAGCTCCGTCCCAAGGAGTTCGATCTGCTGACCCTGCTGGCGCGCCACCCGGGCCGCGTCTTCCAGCGAAGCGAGCTGCTCGACCTAGTGTGGGGCTATGACTTTCCGGGATACACGCGCACCGTCGACGTGCACGTCCAGCAGCTTCGCGAGAAGCTCGCGGCGGCGGGGGTCACAGAGCCGAGCATCGAGACGGTCTGGGGCGTGGGGTACCGGCTGGAGCTCGCCCGCAGCTGAGCCTCCGACTGCGCGTACTGGCGGCGGCCGCCGGCATAGTCGGCGTCAGCCTGCTCTTGAGCGGGGCGTTGACCTGGGTCCTGGTGCGCAACCTGGAGCTGCAAAGCGCCCAGGGACAGCTAGATTTCGCCATCCAGGTCGACCGGGTGCTGGTCAGGCACCAGGAATGCTTCAATCCGCCACTTGCGCCGGCCGGCGAGGGCCCGGCCACGTGCCTGCTCGACGATGGTTTCGATTTCGAGGACCGTCTGGCCGCCCTGGCCACCACGTTGAGCTCGGACAGGCTGCTCTTGCTCGATCGGCAACATCGCGTGGTCTGGGACAGCGGCAGCACAGACACCCGAGGACAGGCCATAACAGTGCAGGCGGCGAGGCGCGTGGCCAACGTGGCTGAGGCGGAGCCAACCCTCGACGGACAGGCGTATCTGGCTGCGGCAGTGGCGCTGGCGCCGGCACGCGACCCCCTCGGCGCCGCTTTCCTCATGGTGGCGCGGCCGCGGGCATCGGTGACCGCCGCCGCGGCCGGTCAGCTGGCGCCCCTTCTCATTGCCAGCGGTGGCGCCGCCCTCTTGGTGGCGATGCTGCTCGTGGTGTTGGTGGGCCGCACGCTGACAAGGCCCCTGGCCCAACTCGCGGCGGCTGCCGAAGATGTCGCAGCCGGCAACTACTCGCGTCGCGTCGGCATCCGCGGCGAGGACGAGATTGGGAAGCTGGGCGCGGCTTTCGACCGGATGGCCGAAGCCGTGGAGCGCGCACGCAAGGTGCAGCGCGACTTCTTGGCCAACCTGTCGCACGAGCTCAAAACGCCTCTGACGAGTTTGATCGGCTTCAGCCAGGCCCTGGTCGACGGCAGCCTCAAGAGCGATGCGGACAGGTCGCGAGCGGCGACGATAGTGCACGAGGAGTCGGAGCGAGTGCTGCGTATGTCCCAGGAGCTGCTCGACCTTGCACGAGTCGAGGCAGGCTCCATCTCGCTCCACATCGCCCCCGTCGACCTGGGTGGTCAGCTCCAGCAGGAGCTCGAGATAGTCAGGCAGCGCGCCGACGCGCGTGACCTCCGCATCACTCTCGACGTGCCTGCGAATACCCCGCCTGTCGCAGCCGACGCCGAGCGACTGCACCAGGTCCTCGACAACCTGCTCGACAATGCGGTGAAGTACGCGCCGGCTGCTTCTACGGTGACGGTCGCTGTGCGTGTTGCGGGCAGCTCGGTCGAGACCATCGTGTCGAACCCCGCAGGAGCCCACAAGCCAGACCCCGAGAGGATTTTCGAGCGCTTCTACCGCGCGGACCCTTCGCGGTCCGCCGCGGCAGGAGGCGTGGGACTCGGCTTGGCAATCTCTCGCGAGCTCACTGCAGCCATGAACGGGAGGCTTTGGGCTGACATTGACGCGGAAGGCAATCTGCGAATGCACCTGAGGCTCCCCGTTGCGATCCAGCCTGCGCCGTCGTGTTGATGAAGAAAGTCGCTTATGCCGGTCTGGGCTTCATCCGTGCACATTTCAATCGATCGAAGCCTGGGATTTGGATTGCGAACGCGGGACGGCTTCCAGGGGGCCGAAACGCAACTCTGATCAGCACCCACGTCTCGAAGGGCTTACCGTTTCGGGTCACGGGCGCCTGGAGGCACTCCCATACGAGATATGAAGGAGGAGCAATGAGGCGGAACCTCAATCGTCTTCTTGGACTTGCCCCGGCCTTGGGGCTGGTCGCAATGCTCGCGTTTCCCAC
The DNA here is from genome assembly GCA_041497375.1 of Candidatus Dormibacteraceae bacterium. Lineage (GTDB taxonomy): Bacteria > Chloroflexota > Dormibacteria > Dormibacterales > Dormibacteraceae > Palsa-872. The sequence goes on from JBGQGI010000160.1 coordinate 3,075, forward strand.
GACGGCCCTCGCTGCGGACGTGTCGATTCAGGTCGTTTCGGCACAGCTGGTGGCCAAAGGGGCAGCTGTAGACGTGACTGTTTCATTTACCTGCCCGATCGGAGACACCGTGCCCAACGACGCTTTCTTGAGTGGGCTCTCAATTTATGTCCAGGAAGCCGTTAGCAAGACCCAACAAGCGTCCGGAACGACTTTGACGGGCGGTCAAATCTGCACGGGGCAGCCTCAGTCCGCAGTGATCAGAGTCCTGGCGTCAGTTGCAGGCCCGCCGTTCCGTGTTGGGCCCGCATTGGTGAATGCGTCCATCGTTGCATTCGATTCGACGACCTTTACGTACCTCAGCGCAAGTTCCGGAGCGATGACAGTACGAATTTCGAAATGAGATGAATGGGTAGCGACCTCCAGGCGCAACCCCTTTAACGCCAGCCGGCGTCAGGAACCAGTGGGGACCACCAACGTCACCGGGTTTTCGAGCAGGCGCTTGACCTCGGCCATGAACTGAGCGGCTGTCGCGCCGTAGAAGACGCGGTGGTCGACCGTAAGCGTCATGCGCATCACCTTGCCCACGACGACCTTGCCCTCGTCCACCACAGCTGCGTCCTTGATCGCGCCCACGGCCAGGATCGCCGCCTCGGGCGGGTTGATGATCGCTGTGAACTCGTCGACTCCGAACATGCCGAGGTTCGAGATCGAGAATGTCGCACCGGTGAGGTCGCCCTCGGCGGGCCGTCCCGACCGGGCGCGCTCGATCACCTGACGCGACTCGATTGAGATCTGGACGATGTCTTTGGTATCGGCGTCATGGACGACCGGCACGAGAAGGCCCATGCCCTGGCTCGGCGCGACGGCGAGGCCGATGTTCACCGATCGCTTGCGATGGAAGCGGCCATCGACCCACGACGTGTTGACCTCGGGGAACTTCCGCAAAGCCAGCGCGCATGCCCGCACAAGGAAGTCGGTCATCGTCACCTTCTCGGCGCCCGGCACGGAATCCTTGAGCTGCTGGCGCATGCTGACCGCCTGATCGACGCGCGCCTCGACAGTCACGGTGAACTCGGGGACCGTCGCCTTGGACTCGGCCATGCGGCGGGCGATCGTCGCCTGCATCCGCGAGGGCTCGATGACTTCGGTGTCGGGGCCATCGGCCCGCCTCACCGGGGCGGCCGCCTGGCGTGGCGCTCCACCCTTGCCTTTCGCAGCGGCCTCGACGTCCTCCCTGACGATCCTGCCTTCCGGGCCGGATCCCTTGATGCCCGCCAGGTCGACGCCCAGCTGAGCAGCGAGGCGCTTCGCCAGCGGCGAGGCCTTGACGGCGGCGCCGCCTGCCTCTCCGTCGCTGTCGCGCGCAGGCGCCGCCTTCGCCTTCGGTGAAGGGGTTTCAGCGGGTTCCGCAGGGAGCTCCTCGGCCATCGGCGCCTCTTCCTTGGGTCCCTCGTCGGCCTCCGCTTCGTCCGCGGGTGCGTCGGCTACCGCAGGTTCAGCCTTGGCCTTTGGCTTTTCAGCCTTCGCCCCGTCCGCCTTCGAGGGCTTGGCCTCACCGGCGGCGCCGATGGTCGCGATGGGGGCGCCGATCTTGGCCGGCACGCCTTTCTCGACCTTGATCGAGAGGACGCCGTCGTCTTCAGCTTCCAGGTCGAAAGTTGCCTTGTCGGATTCGACCTCGGCCAGCACGTCGCCCTTGTGCAC
>JBGQGI010000161.1:0-4741 GCA_041497375.1 Candidatus Dormibacteraceae bacterium
AGCGGTTGATCTCGGCGCGGAGCTGGTCCTCCTCCGCCCGCGGCACCGTCACCTTCTGCCCGCGGACCTCGGCCGTAAGCGATCCATTTTCGGATCGGATCGGCACGAGGCCCTTGCCGGCTATGTCCCCGCCCAGGATCAGGGCGTCGGCGTCGTAGGTCTCCGCGGCCGCGATGAACTTTCGGAAGCACCGGTCTGAGCCGTGCAAATCGGTCGCGAAGAAGATGCGGAGGGCCCGCTTCTTGGCACGGCTACCGAACATGGGCGTTAGGCGACTCTTTTACTCGGGTGGGAGCTCCCGCATGGCGAGACGCAGGTCGATGGAAGACTGCTGGAGCCTGAGCTGTCGAGCGATCAGATAGATGACCGGGCCGGCGCCGAGCACAAGGATCAGGGTGACGACCGAGGACACCGTGAAGGCGCCGAAGACCTCGGGGTGGGCGATGATCAGGATGACCACGATCAAAGCCAGCACGGATGTGGCGGCCCCCCAAAGGGCCGGCACCGGAATGCCGCCGATCTTGGACAGCTCCTTCTGTCCGGGCTTGAGGATGAGGTCGGGGCGCCGGTAGGGGAGGGCGGTCGCCGCGACTCCGCCGGCGAGGATGATCAGGGCCACGAACAGTGCGAGGTTGGCCACGATGTTGGCGAGGTTCAGGAAGGCCGCCAGAATCGCGAAGACGATGCCGCCCGCCACCGCCACGATGATGGCGTTGGTCGGGACCGCGCCGCGCTCGCTGACCTTGGCAAGGCCGATCGGCAGCAGGCGGTCGAAGGCGAGCGCGAACAGCACGCGTGTGATGACGGCGACAAAGGCGAGGTCGACGGCCAGCTCGGCGCTCGGCACCGCTATGCCGATGAGGATCTTGGAGACGGGATCGCCTGACAGCACGAGCCCGTAGCCGAGGCCGCCCGCGGAAGACTGCAGGCTGGTGATGGCGCCGTAAGCCGCGGAGTCGGTGGCGCCAAGCTTGGCCTGGGACTGCATGAAGTCGAGGCCGACGGTGTTGAGCATCAAGAGCCAGACTCCGACCCAGACCACGATGAGCAACCCGATGCTGATCACCGACGCGTAGATGTAGGTCCGACCCGGACGCTTCAGCTCACCACCGACGTAGTAGGAGTAGAGGACGCCGTTGTAGTTCAGGACCATGAACGGCACCACGATGAGCGAAGCGGTCAGCGAGACGCCGAGTGGGATGTTGTCCTTCGCAGCTGCCGCGAGGATGTCGTTATAGGCGGTCGGGTGGCCGGAGAACGCGCCGAACGCAGTCACGAAGTCACTGTGCGAGTGCGTGATCAGGAGCCAGCCGAGAACTAAGAACGCCACAAGCTGGACGATGACGAGGGCGAGGATGACTTGTGCCAAGCGGCGCAATGAGACCCATGAAGCCGCGCCAACCACGAGCAGCATCACGACGCTGATGATGGCGATCGCCGTCTGGCTCGTGACCTGAGAGGCGGCGTCGCTGATGCCCGAGCTGCCAAAAGCCGCGCCCAACGCGGTCAGCAGGAACGGGAAGTACTGGGCTGTGAAGTTCGCGTTCGCGGCGAGGATATAGGTGAAGGCGATGCAGATACCAATCCCGAACACCGCACCCAGGGCGGGCGAGATGATTCGGGAGACGTACACGTACTCGCCGCCGGCGCGGGGGATTGCCTCCAACAGGTACTTGTAGGAGAACATCGCCACCAGCCAGATGCCCGCGCCAAGGAGAAGCGGCAAGGTCATGTCCGCCTGGTTGAACGCGGTCAAGCCGGCGTTGAAGTTGATGAACGTGTTGACCACCGCAACCGAGGCGAGCGAGATCGCTGTCGCGGCCGGGATCCCAAGCTCGCGTACGAGGCCCGACGACTGCCTGGTGAACAGGCCCTGCCCCGCAGGCGCCTTACCGCTGATCGGTGTACTGGCCATCCCTAACTCTTCCCCTTCGGGCCCTCAGGCCCACACGACCCGCTGACGAACCGCTGACGATCGCGCGGAGGAGGGGACGCGTCCCGTTGGCCCCGCGACTAGGTCCATTGGAAGGTTCCACCTTGGAAGGTTCCAGAACAATATCCGAAGCCTTGCGCCTCGTCAAGGCGAGGTCACCTCCGCCACCTCGACCCATCGCCGCTCAAGAGCGGCGCGCTCGATCGCCTCGCAAACCGCCTGGACCGCGACCCCCTGCTTGAAATCAGGCTCCCAGGGGCCCTTGGGCCAGCGTTCCAGCAGATCGCCCAGGTGGTTGACGAAGCTCGAGCCGTAGCCGACGCCCTGTCCGATCGGCCACCAGTTGCGCGCGTACGGATGCGTCTCGTGCTCGGCTCGGATCCTGCGCATGCCGTACAGGCCGGGCGAGTCGGCGCCTTCGCCGTATCGGAGCTCGTTGAGGCGCGCGTACTCGAAGACCAGGGTCCCGCTCTCCCCATTGATCTCGATCGTGAAGTCGCAGGGCCTGCGGACCGCGGTCCGCGCCATCTCGAACACCCCTCGCGCACCCGAATCGAATCGCACCAAAGCCGACGAGGCCTCGTCGACCGTGACGGCTTGCGAGCCGGCTCCCCCCGGATTGGAGCGGGTGCGAACGAACGTCTCTGATTGGGCGCAGACCTCGGCCACACCGCCGATCATCCATAAGGCGAGGTCGATGAGGTGGCTGCCGAGGTCGGCGATGGTCGAGCCGCCGACGGTTCGGTCGAATCGCCAGTCGAACGGGATGGTCGGGTCGACGAACTCGTCGGAGAGCCAGGTCGCCCGCCACAGGCGCACATTGCCGACCGCGCCCTCATCCACCATGCGCTTCATCAGCGAGACGGCAGGAAGCCGCCTGTAGTTGAAGCCGACTGCGTTCAGTACGCCGGCCCGCTGCACTGACGCCGTCGCGTCCATCGCCTGCGCGTAAGAAACCGCCAGCGGTTTTTCGCAGATGACAGCCTTGCCGGCCGCGGCGGCAGCGGAAGCGATCTCGGCATGCGTGCCCGGAGGCGTGCAGATGTCGACGATGTCGACATCCGGCCGCTCGACCAGCTCGCGCCAATCGCCCACCCAGTGCTCGAATCCATACGCCTCCGCGGCGCGGGAGACCTTCGCTTTATCGCGCCCGCTGATGACTCGCAGCCGTGGCCGGCAGGGAAGCTGGCGCATCACCGGCGCCACGGTGTACGCATACGCGTGGGCTTTGCCCATCATCCCGTAGCCGGCGATGCCGATTCCGACTTCGGGCGTCACTTCAGGCGCCGCCCATGCCGGCGTTCGATGCCGCTCTCTCAGCCGCCTCGAGCGCAGCTGCGGCATCGTCGCCGCCGGCGCCCTCTCGTGGTCCTCCGCGTGCATAACGGGCGAAGGATTCGGCCTGCACTCTCAGGGCTTCGAAGAATGTCTCATCAGCGGTGGGCGGCCACAGGAACCGGGCCTCCTCCCAGCCTTTGGTCCCGAACACCTCGACCTTGCATACGTCCCCAAGGGGAAAGCGGCGCCCAAGCGAGATGACCGCGGTGGTGCCGTGCGAGAGCTCGGCCAGGGCATGGGCGCTCTCGGGATCGCCAGGCCACGGCTCTGCGGCGACGCCGGACGCAAGGGAGGTGCTGCTCACGAACTCCTGCCCGCTCAGCCACCTCGCCTGGTCGAACTCGTGCACGCCCATATCGACGAAAATCCCGCCGCTGTGGGTTCGGAAGTATGCCCCGGGAGGCTGGCCGTCCCACTGAAAGCACGCGATGGCATAAATCGAGCCGAGCTCACCCGCGTCGATGCGTTGCTTCAGCTTTTTCAGCATCGGCACGAAGCGCCGCCAGAACCCGATCTGAAGCGGTAAGGAAGCGTCCGCCGCCAGCTTCGCCGCCTCTCGTGCCTCCGGCGCAATGACGCCCAGCGGCTTCTCGCACAGGATCGGCAGCCGCGCAGCGACCAGGCGGCGAACAGTGTCGAGATGGCGGTCGCTCGGTGCGCAAACCAGGACTCCGTCCAGGCCGCCCGCCTCGAGCATCGAATCGACATCGGCGTGGAGCGCTGCGTCCGTTTTGGGCAGCGCGGCGCGAGTCGCCTCGACCGGCTCGGCGATCGCCGTCACCTTCACGACGTCAGAGCCGGCAATCGCTTTCAGGTGGTTCTGCCCCATCCTGCCTGCTCCCACCAGCCCGAGCTTGAAGGTGGCCGTCAGAAACCTCGCGCGCGCAGAAACTCGCGATTGGCCCGCTGATCCAGGGCGGGGCGGCCGCTCATCCGGTCAGGGTCCGGGAGCACATCCTGCTCGACCACCAGCCAGCCGGTGTAGTTGCGCTGCAGGTCTTCCAGCACCGCGTCCACGTTCAGGTCGCCTTCACCAAGCCTGCAAAACGCGTGCCGGCGCCAGATCTCGCTCACGGGCGCTTTCTCACGGATGATGTCCTCGACGACTGCCTTCCGAGCGTCCTTGAGATGGACGTGGTTTATGCGATCGCCCCATTCGTGGAGGGCGTGCAGCGGGTCGCCCCCACCGAGAAGCAGGTGCCCGGTGTCGAGACAGAGTCCGATCGACGTGTGCTGCAGCGCCGCGGCTATCTCCCATGGCGCCTCGATGTGAGTGCCGGGCTCGTGGTGCAGCGTGGCCTCATACCCGCGCTCCCGGCACCTGGCGACAGCCATCTCGACGCCATTGGCGAATCGCTTCCAGCCCTCATCGTCGAAGCCGAGGCTGTGGTCGCGTACCGCTTGAAACGGGCGGCTGCGACGCAGGTCGCTGCCGAGGTCGGCGAGCGTGGGCTTGGGTTTGAGGGCGCC
>JBGQGI010000162.1:0-4660 GCA_041497375.1 Candidatus Dormibacteraceae bacterium
AAAACCGAGCGCCTTGCCTTCGTCGTCAACCCCGTACCGGCACGCCAGGTAGTACAGGGCCAGCTGCACGTCCGACATGTCCGGGCCGAAGTACTGCTCGTACGCGTACTTCATCGGCTTGCCTGAACCGGTCTTGTAGTCGACCACTTCCACTTGCCCGTCGCCGACATCGTTGACCCGGTCGATCTTGCCGACGATCTCCACGCCGTCGAGCTCGAGGTGGAATCGGCGCTCGACGTCGAGCGTCCGCAAGCGCCTGATCACCTGCAGCCCGGTGACGAACTTGATGTAGTTGCCCAGGACGGCCCGGACCTGCAGCTCCTCGCGCTTGCGATCGAGCACGCCTTCCATCTTCGACAGGTACGGATCGAGGCGCTTCACCAGCGAGGCTTCGAGCCATTCGCGCTGCAGCTCCGAGGCGAGCGGCCGCCACTCGGATTCATGGAGGTGGAAATCCTCGAGCACCTCGTGGAGAAAGCCTCCCCGTTCCATCGCGACCGACCGCGGCTCGTCCACGAGACCCGGATGGTGGTTGTACCAGTAGAGACGCGGGCATTTGAGGTAGTCGTTCAGCGTCGTCGGGCTGAAATGCCCGATCTCGACTTTCGTGGGGTTTTTGTCCCCGCCATACGGCTCGAACGGCTCGCCTGACTCACGATCGGTGAGAAATGCGACGTCGAGACCCAGCGCAAGCGCCCTGCCGGCGCTGCCGTTCAATGCGTCTCGGTGCGAGGCGATCAGCACCTCCGCCTCGCGCGCCAGCAGGACATCCCGCGGGGCCAGCCTCCCCGAGGCGCGAGTGAGCTCTCGGGACTCGGCCTCCGGCTCGGCCAGACCCAGAAAGACAGAGGCGCCGGCCTGTCGGAGGTAAGCGTCGGCGAAGGTGACGTAGAGCCGCCGCTTGGCCCGCGTCATCGCCACGAAGGCGAGGCGCGCCTCCTCGGCCAGGTGCCCGTCGGGATCCGAGGGCCACGACGGCATGAACCCGACTTTGTAGCGTTCGAGCCATGCGCGATCTTCAGCATCCAGCAGCGGGTGCGGCCGCGCATTAAGAGGAAAGAGCCCGTGCGCAAAGCCGGAACAGAAAACGACCTCGAACTCGAGACCTTTGGCCTGATGCACTGTCAACACCTGGACGGCGTCACGCAGCGCGCCTGATCCTTGCGCCGGTGCTTCGGTGTCGTCGGCGGCGCCGCTGAGCAGCGAGTCGAGCGAGCCGGCGATGTCGGTGAGCAGTGGCGGCGCCCCGTGAAGTCTCTCGTGAACCGTCTCGATCGCCTCGAGGCCTCCAATCGCAGCCCGAAGGTCGCCGATCGCCTCGGCACGCTGATCGGGCGCGAGACCGAGATCGAGGAGGCGGCGCATCGCCCCGTCCTCGATGAGGATCGAATACGCAAGACTCGTCAGCGGCAACCTCGAAACACGCTCGAGCAGGCGGTGGCGCGCGACCATCGCGGCGTGCAGGCTGTCCAGGTCCTCCTGTGAGAGGAACTCGAGATAGTCGGGCTCAGACGAAACCTCACTTGGCGGCTCGGCTATTTGAGGGGGGACGTCCCCCCTCAGGGCGCCGGGCCTGGCGGAGCGCCCGGCAGCACCCCCCTGCCACGGCAGCGGATAGCGCGCGGGATCGCGCGCCGCGAGCACGAACATGAGCCGGCGCACGACGCGCGTGAGCGGACGGCCCTGCTCGCGCGCATGAGCGCGAAGCCGGCTGAGGGTGCGCGGGCCGACGCCGCCAAGGCTCGACGAAAGCGCGCCTTCGAAAGCGTCGGGATCATCCGGCTTGCGCAGCGATTCGAGGTAACCCACGAGGAATCGGACCACCTCGTTGCGCGCCGTGGCGCCAGAGCCGCGCACCTCATAAGGAAGACCGAGCGCCCGCAGCGCCTCCTCGAACGGGCCGCCAAGCCAAGTGGTGCTGCGCAGCACGACGGCAAAATCGCTGAGCCGCAGGTCCTGCGACTCTGCATGCAGCCGTTTGATCTCGCGCGCGCAGAAGAACGCTTCATCGACCGCGTCGCCCTCGCGCGCGATGACGACCGCCGGCGGGCGCGACCGGTTTGCCGCGCGCAAGGCGCGTCCCTGGCGGCCAGGCTGGGTCGCGACGAGGAGTCTTTCACCGGCGTCGAGCGACTCCTGCGAGCAGCGGTAGCAATCGTCGAGCCTGTGCGTCGCGCCGCCGTAGACCTTGGCGAAGTCGTCGCTGAGCAAGCGCGGCACAGTGCCTCGAAACCCGTAGATGGATTGGTCCGGGTCCCCTACGACCACCAGGTGGGGTCGCGTCGCCGGCGGCGCCAGAAGCTGGAGCAGCTCGAACTGCGCCGGGTCCACGTCCTGGAACTCGTCGACGAGGATGAGCCGGAAGTGAGCGCTCATCTGCTGGCGCAGCCTGGGATTTGACTGCAGCAGCTCGATGGCCCCGGTGATGAGATCCCGGAAGTCGACCATCCGCCCCCTCTGCATTCGCTCCTGGTACGCCTGATAGGCGGCAGCCAGCGTGCGCAGGCGCTCGCTTGCGCTGGCTTCGGCGGCGAGCAGCAGCGCGGAAGGGTGGACAAGGTTCTGCTTCATCAGGGCGACGAAGGTCAGAACGTCCCTGGCGAAGGCATCCGAGCGCTGCACGCCGGCCAACCCGCCCATCACGTCGGGGGCCATCTCTGACAGCACGTTGCGCATGACGATCGATTCCTGGAAGCCGTTGAGCAGCAGGCGCTCCGGGTCAGGCGAATGCTCGCGTAGGAGCCTCGAGCAGAAGCTGTGAAAGGTCGAGATCCAGGCCTCGCCGTAGTCGTCGTTCAGGCGCAGATCGATGCGCCGGGCGATCTCCGCGGCGGCGCCGTTGGAGAAGGTGAGGACCAGGATCTGACTTCGGTCCGCAACCCGCTGCCGGACGGCCTGCTCGTACAGGTCGACAAGGGCGTGCGTCTTCCCGGTGCCCGGTCCAGCGAGCACGCGGAGCGGGCCGTCGATTTCGTGAATTTCCAGTGGCAAGTATTTCCCCTTGGTCGGGGGCGGGCGATCTGATTATGCCGGGGATCGGTTTTCGGGTCAGTCGACCCTGTTAAGGACGCGCTGCCTTCAGGGCATCCTCTATCTCCTCGAGCTCGGCAGCTGAGAACTCCCTGCCGTCGAGTGCCGCCCTGTTCTCCTCGAGCTGGGCGATGCTGCTCACGCCGATCACGGCCGAGGTGACACGTGGATCACGCAGGGTCCAGGCCAGGGCCATCTGCGCCAGGGGCTGTCCTCGTTTCTCTGCGATCACGCTCAATGCCCGCACCTTCGCGAGGGTCTCCTTCGTGATCTCTTCCGGCGAAAGATAACGCGAGTGCGTCGCGCGAGATCCTTCTGGAATTCCGGTGAGATATTTCCCGGAGAGCACCCCCTGGGCGAGCGGCGAAAAAACAATGCAGCCGGCCCCCTCGGCTTCGAGCACGTCGAGCAGCCCGTCGTCCTCGATCCACCGGTTCAGCATGTTGTACGAGGGCTGGTGGATCAGCAGCGGCGTGCCCATGGAGCGGAGGATCGCCGCCGCGTTCTTTGTCTGGGCGCTGGTGTACGACGAGATGCCGGCGTAGAGCGCCTTGCCCTGGCGAACCGCCGAGGCAAGCGCCCCCATCGTCTCCTCCAGGGCGGTGTCGGGGTCAAATCGATGCGAATAGAAGATGTCGACGTAATCGACGCCCATCCGCCGCAAGCTCTGGTCGAGGCTGGCCAGCAGGTATTTGCGTGAGCCGCCGTCGCCGTAAGGTCCGGGCCACATGTCCCAACCGGCTTTCGTCGAGATGATCAGCTCATCCCGATACGGCGCCAGGTCAGTGGCCATGATGCGGCCGAATGTTTCCTCGGCGGAACCATAAGGGGGCCCGTAGTTGTTGGCGAGGTCGAAATGCGTGATGCCCATGTCGAAAGCCCGAAGCACTATCGCGCGGCTCGTCTCAAGCGGGCGCGTATGGCCGAAGTTCTGCCATAAGCCCAGCGAGATCTCGGGAAGCTTGATGCCGTTGCGGCCGCTGCGCCGATAGTGGATCCGGGAGTATCGGTCTGCGTCAGGCAGGTAACTCATGTGGCTCAACAACTCTATCGGGAGGCGGTGAAGGCTTGACCCGCCACGCGATCACGCATATCCCCACCAGGAAGGCGAGCTCGACGAGAGGCCACCTCTCCTGCGGCACTCCGATCCGGACCCAGTCCACATAGGGTCCGGTCAGCAGCCAGCCCGCTGCCAGCGGCACACGCCAGGCCATCACCGGCCGCTCCTCCCACACGATCACCGCAGCCACAACAAGCAAGCAGAAGTCGGATGCGTGCAGGTAGGGAACCGCTATCAATGAGCCGAGGATTCCGGCCACGAGGACCAGCCCGGGCGAGTGGCGAAGTCGGAAAGCCGAAATGAGAACGGCGACGACGATGACGGCCCGCAACGCATCCATCGCGGGGCCATGAAATCCCAGCGCGCGTTCGAGCGTCAACGCATCGGCGCCGGTTGGCAACGAACCTGTGAGCTGGCTCCAGTAGTCGAATGCGCCGCCCCCTCCCACTGTCAGCAAGGCGACGACCACCAAGACGGCTCCCACCGTCGAAAAGGCGGCAAAGGCTCGTACTCGACCCGCCGCAAGCACCGCGAAAGGGACTAAGAAGGCCGTGTTCGGCTTCAACAGCA
>JBGQGI010000163.1:0-4622 GCA_041497375.1 Candidatus Dormibacteraceae bacterium
AGGAGTCGAGTCGCTATGGCAACGTCGAGGACATGGTGCTCGGGCTGGCGGTGGTCCTGCCGGACGGCACCTTTGCCGCTCCTCGGCCAGGCCCCCGCTCGGCCGTCGGACCGGCTCTCCACCAGCTCTGGCTGGGCTCGGAGGGTGCGCTTGGCGTCATCCTGGGGGCCGAGCTGCGAGTGCACCGCCTGCCGGAGACAGTGGTCGGGAGGGGATACGTCTTCAGCGACCTCGGCACCGGCCTCGAGGTAATGCGCGCGGTCATGCAGTCGGGCATCCGGCCTCTTGTGCTGCGCCTTTACGACGCTGAGGACACGGCGTTCAACGGCCACGACGTGCCGGCTGACTCGTGCCTACTCGTGGTCGCCACCGCCGGCCTGGCCCAGGTTGCCAAGGCCGAGGCGGAAGCCGTGAAGCGTTTCGCGGGCGACGCCACGGACCTTGGGGACCAACCGTGGCTGCACTGGGACAGCCACCGGTTCAGCCTGTCCGCGGAGCGTCTCAGGGCATTCCTAGAACCGCCTGGCGCTTACCTCGACACGATCGAGCTGGCCGCGCGATGGACCGTGTTGCCACAGCTTCACGCCCAGGTAAAGTCCGCAATAGGCATTGGTGGACTGGCGTTATGCCATTTCAGCCACGCGTATGAGCAGGGCTGCTGCGCATATTTCTCTTTTGGGGGATCGGCAGACACCGAGGCTGAGGCCCGCGCCGCATATGGCCGGGCATGGGAGGGTGCGATGACGGCGGCGCTGGGACTGGGGGCGACCATAAGCCACCACCACGGGACCGGACAGGCACGCGCGCGATGGGTCGCCGATGAGATGGGGGGTTGGATGCGCGTTTGGCGAGCGGTCAAGGATGGGATCGACCCGACACGCACGATGAACCCTCGCGCGTTGGGAGGTGCGTCATAGGCGCGCGGCCCGGCGCTCCAGTCCTGTTCATAGTCAATCCCGCCTCAGGTGCGGGGAAGGCAGGAAGGGAGTGGACCGCGATCAGCAACTGGCTCGCCACCACCGGCCTTCCATACGAAGCGGCGCTCACGACCCGCCCGGTCGAAGCGATCGAGATCGCGCAGCGGGCGGTCAGGGAGTCGCGCCCGGTCGTGGTCGCTGTCGGCGGCGACGGTACCCTCAACGAGGTCGTCAACGGCTTCTTCCACAACGGGGCGCCCTTACCGACGACGAGCAGGCTGGCGATGCTTCCGCTTGGCACCGGTGGCGACTTCCGCCGTACTCTGCGAATCCCGCTCGATCCCAAAGAGGCAATCCAGGTCATCAAGGCGGGCACACCGCGGCGGCTTGATGCGGGGTGCGTGACCTACACAGCCGAGGATGGTTCGACTGCCGTGCGTCACTTCATCAACATTGCCGATGCGGGCTTGGGCGGCGAGGTCGCTCATCGTGTCAACGTCGGCAGCAAGCGGCTTGGAAGCGCGGCGTTCACGATCGCCTCGGCGCTCGCACTTCTGAGTTGGAAGAACAAACCGATGCAGGTCGTGGTGGACGGCAACCCCATCGACATCGTCGCGCAGCAGGTGGTGGTCGCCAACTGCCAGTACTTCGGCGGAGGCATGCGCATGGCCCCGTCTGCAAAGCCCACCGACGGCGTGTTCGATGTAATCCTGATCGGCAACGTTGGCAAGCTCGAAACTATGCGCAAGCTCGGCAGCATCCGGAATGGAACGCATCTCGATGACCACAACCCGAAGATCCAGCTGATGTACGGCAAGCGCATCTCCGTTTCGTCAACGGCGCAGGTGCGCATCGACCTCGATGGCGAGACTCCGGGGAGGCTGCCCGCGCTTTTCGAGATACAGCCAGGCGCCATCGAATTCATAGCGCCGGTGTGACGAAAGGGGTTATCGCCACCCCGCACCGGCTTGCCGGCGAAGCGGGAGCGCAGGTCCTCCGCGACGGCGGCAACGCCATCGATGCCGCGATTGCGGCGGACGCGGTGCTGTGCGTGGTCTACCCGCACATGACCTCGGTCGGCGGAGACCTCATGGCGATCGTCTGGCCTGCGGGCGCGCCCGCCCCGGTCGGGTTGATCGGCGCCGGGCGCTCGGGTGAGCTTGCAACCATCGAAGAGGTCAAATCGCGCGGTCACGAAACGATGCCGGAGAGAGGTGCGCTAAGCGTGACGGTGCCCGGCACGGTCGAAGCCTGGGGCCGCCTGATCGAGAGGTACGGCTCGGTCGGGATGGCAGCGGCGCTGGAACCTGCGGCCTTCCTTGCTCGCGACGGCTACATCATCACGGAGCACCTCTCGGACCATCTCAGGCAGGACGCTGACCTGCTCGGCCGCGAACCTGCGGCACAGGCTCTTTACCCGCCGATGGAGGCAGGGATGCTTCTACGCAATCCGGACCTGGCATCGGTTCTCACCGACATCGGCCGGACCGGGATCAACACCTTCTACCGGGGAGGCGTCGGGGCCGCGATCGCCGAGGCTATCGGGCGCCGCGATGGATTTGTCACCGCGCGCGATCTTGCTTTGCACAGGTCGCAATGGGTCGACCCGGTGACCGTCGAGTACCGCGGCCTCACCGTCTACGAGCTGCCGCCGCCAACCCAGGGCCTCACCGCGCTCGCCATGCTCGCGAGGCTTCGACGATTCGATCGGCACGCTCTGGAACCCGGCCTCGAATTCGTCACTGCTTTCAAGAAGATCCGCGATGAGAGCTATCCGCTACGCGACAAGTACATCACCGATCCAGACTTCTCATCAGCGCCGTTCGAGCCGTTCCTCGATCCGGTGCACGTGGTTGCGGACGCTGGGGGACACCTTCACGACGGCGGCGACACGGTGTACCTGTGCGCCGCCGACGAGCACGGCAACCTCGTGTCGCTGATCCAGAGCGTGGCTTACGGTTTCGGCTCGGGGATCGTGGCCGAAGGCACCGGGATGCTGCTGCAGAACCGCGGCTGCTATTTCAAGCTCGACCCGGCGCACGTGAACAGGCTGGAGCCGAAGAAGCGCACCATGCACACCCTCATCCCCGCGATGGCCGCGCGAGAGGGCCGCCCCTGGGCGATCTTCGGGTCGATGGGTGGGGACGGCCAGCCCCAGCTGCAGACCCAGGTCCTACTGAACCTCGTCGACCACGGGCTGGAGCCGGCGGAAGCGGTGGGCAGGCCGCGGGTACGGGTCCAGGCGGACGGCCAAACCATCTCGGTCGAGGCGGACTACCCGCGAGCCGGCGAGCTAAGCCGCTCGGGTCTGAAGATCGAGCTCATGCCGCCAAAGCACCACACCCTGGGCCACGCGCACGCGATCCTCGTCGACGGCCCTGGATCGTGGAGGGCAGGGGCAGATCCACGCTCTGACGGGTCGGTCGAGCGGTCGCCCTAAAACGGCGGTCCACCCCGGCTGGGTATAATTCGTATTCGGTTTGGCAATAGAGACTGAAGTCAAGGGCAAGCTGATAGCGGAGCACAGGCGCGCTGATAAGGACACGGGTTCCCCCGAGGTCCAGATCGCGTTGTCCACAACCCGCATCCGGGAGCTCACAGAGCACCTGAAGACGCACGCCAAGGACCACCACTCGCGCCGCGGCCTCCTCCTCCTGGTTGGCAAGCAACGGCGTCTGCTGAACTACCTGAGAGACACCGACATCGAGCGCTATCGCTCGCTCGTCGCCAAGCTCGGGATCAGGAGATAGCCGGGGCTGGGCGCAAAACCCAGCCGATTAAGTCGAGCCGATTAAGTCAATCGGGAGGACTCCACGCTGGTCGCGCTGGGGTCAGCTCTTAGAAGCTCTCGCTGAGGCCACAGACCTGAGCCGCAGCTGCTAGGAACCTGACCCAGGGACGCACCTCGGGGATGTCCTCCCAAATGGAGGTATTCGCGTGGCAATTGTCACAAAAAACGTAGAGGTCGCCGGGAGGCGGCTGTCGATCGAGACGGGCCGGGTGGCCGAGCAGGCGAACGGGGCGGTCATTCTCCGCCAGGGCGACTCGGTGGTGCTCAGCACCGCCGTGATGTCGAAGGAGCCGCGGGTCGGGGTCGACTTCTTCCCGCTCACGTGCGACTACGAAGAGAAGCTCTATGCGGTGGGCAAGATACCTGGCGCATTCATGCGCCGGGAGGGCCGGCCGAGCGAGACAGCGATTATCGCCTCGCGCCTGACCGACCGTCCGCTCCGGCCGCTGTTCCCCGACGGGTTCCGGCTGGACATCCAGGTCGTCTCGACCGTGCTTTCGGCTGACCAGGAGAACGACCCGACCATCCTCAGCATCAACGGGGCGTCGACCGCCCTGACCATCTCCGACATCCCTTGGGCGGGCCCGGTCGGCGCGGTGCGGATGGGCCTCCTTGACGGCGCGCTGGTGGTCAACCCGCCGACGTCACGCATGGCCGACTCGGAGCTCGACCTCGTGGTCGCCGGCACGGCCGACGCCATCCTGATGGTGGAGGCTGGAGCCAAGGGCGTCACCGAGAAGACTGTGGTCGACGCCTTGCAGATGGCCCACGACGCGATCAAGCAGCTGTGCGCCGCCCAGGTCGAGCTGCAGCAGCAGATCGGCAAGCCGAAGTATCAGTACACACCGCCCTCGTTCCCCGAGCAGGTGGTCGAGGTCGTCAGCGAGTACCTCGCCCTGCGGCTGGACCAGGCG
>JBGQGI010000164.1:0-4564 GCA_041497375.1 Candidatus Dormibacteraceae bacterium
AGGGCATTTTGATGGAGCCGACGGTGAGATTCGAACTCACGACCTGCCACTTACGAGGCGGCTGCTCTGCCAGCTGAGCTACGTCGGCGATGACCCGATCGTCGGGCGCGTCCGGAAAGCTTAATTTACGGTCGAGAGCCAGGCGGCGGCATCCTCAACGGTTTCGAAATGCTCGACCTTGCTCCGATCCGACTGCGGGTGGCTGTCGATGTTTTCCTGAATCGTCCGCCCAAGCGCGCTCTGGGGCAAGACAATCGCCGTCCAGCGACGTCCCGCCGCCACCGCGCGAGGAATCCAGTTTTCGACCAACCATTTCTGGTCCTCGCCGGAAACGACTCGCGAATCTGTTGCGTCGATCAGGTTTCTCGAGGCGTGATTCTCGCGAAGGGCGAGGATGACCACTTCCTGCGCTGCCCTGTACTCATCGCTCGTGGCCCAGGCTTTCCACTGGACGTACACCCACTGGCCGAGACCGTCCCAACGAACGAGGACATACGGTGTTTCCAGATAGACCTTGCCTGGAGGGGTCTGATCTCCCACGTTGCGAGCTAATCATGGCCACGCACCGAGTGGGATGGTCAGTCCAAGATCGCGCGAAGCTCCGGCTCTTGGCGAATCCGGTCCAGGTCCGTGTCTTTGCGCGCCCATTCCTTAAATGCTGGATGCAGCTCGACGCTTCGCTTGATATAGGGCATGGCGTCGGTGGCGCGACCCTGCCTCGCGTAATAGCAAGCGAGGTAGTACTCGCCGAGGGCGCGGCTTCGCGGGTCCGTGAACGCCGCCTCGTTGACTTCCAGCATCCATTGCTGAGCCTGGTCGGCGGCCACTTCGTCACCATTCGCCTGGTGCCACATGCCGAGATGGTCGCCGAGGTGGAGGTGGCCGTTGGGAGCCACCACCTCCCAGGCGGCCATGGTTTCTCTGCCGGGTCGGGCCTTCAGCAGGTCTTCTTCCGCGCAATCATCGATGGCCCGTGCCAGCTCGGCATACGAGGCAAGCGCGTCTTCTTTGATGTCGTCCGCCGATCGCCCCTTGTTGGCTGAATGTACCGCTGCGTTGAGCGAGTCGATGTCGGCCGTGTCCGGTGGCGTGTTGCCGGTCCGGATCGCGTTCAGCACCTGGGCCGCGTGGCGGCGCCAGTGCGCGAGATGCGCCACGTGATCCTTGGCGCCCCATTCGTTGGGATCGGCGGGAGCGTGATCTCCGCTCAGCCGGTGCAACTCGCGTTCACGCTCCGCAGACGTGACAAGCGTCTGGAGCAAGCGCTTCTTGAGGTCCCCGTCAGCCACCTTGCGAGAATAAGACAACTCGATCCACTGGCCTCTCGGGTACCATCGGGAGCGATGAAGACGTTGGGTGTGGAACGGCTCGCGGCTGGGGATTACGTCCACGTCCGGCCCCTCCTTGTCGACCTGCACCTGGGCGAGCAGGCCCACTACTCGGACCATCCCCAGCTGACCCGAGGCGAGGTCGAGGACCACCTCAGCACCGTGCCGTCCAGCTTCGCCGGCGAAAACGTCATCTACGCGGTCCGCGACGAAGCCGGCCAGATCATCGGCTTCTGCTGGATAGTCCTCTTCGACCCGGGGACCGGCCTCGAGGGCGAGGTGGCGGAGGTTTACGTGGCGTCCGAGCACCGGGGCCACGGGATCGGCGAGATGCTGATGGGGCAGGCGGTACGCCTGTTCAAGGAGCGGCGCGTGACGCTCGGCTACGTATGGACGAGGACGGACAACGAGGCCGCGGTCCGGCTGTACAGGTCCGCCGGTTTTGAACCGAACCGGCAGCTGGTCCTCACCTGGTACCCCACCGAACCCAACGACAAGTAACCACCGCTCCCTAAACTTGGGGCGGTGATCCAACCTCGGGGCGAGTCGCGCCCGGACGACAGGCCGCGCAGCCCATGGCGACCCTTTCTTGTGGTCGTTGCGAGCGTGCTCGTGACCGCGCTGGTGGCGGCGGGCGTGACCCTTGGAATCCTGCGGCTCCAGTCGCGGACCAACCCCCAGCAGGTGAACCTTCGATCGGGCGTCACCATATCCGAGGAATCGGCCGTCATCCAGGTCGCGGCGCGAGCCAAGCCTGCAGTCGTCACAGTCGTGACGCAGGAGCAGCCGACGATCAGCCGCGGCTCCGGATTCCTGGTCACATCGGACGGTTTCATCGTGACCGCGGTAAGCGTCATCTCAGGGGCCAGCAAGATGACGGTTCTTGTGACTGGCGACGCCAACCTTCACGTCGCCCGCCTGGTCGATTACGACTGCCAGACCGGTGTCGCCGTGTTGAAGATCGACCAGGTCAACGGGCTGCCTACGCTGGTGTTCGCCGACCCGACAGCGCTGGCCCAAGGCCAGGTCGTGGTCGCGGTGAGCGGCCCGCTGGATGGCAGCGCCGTGACACCGGGTTACGTGAGCTCGCTGCACCGGCCGGCGGTGGTGACGGACTCCGCGACGCAGCGGAGCGTGGAGATCAGCGACACGGTCCAGACGAGCGCCTCGATCGGCGCCGGCACAGCGGGCGGGCCGCTGCTCAACGTCGGGGGCCAGGTCGTCGGCATCGCCATGCAGTCCCAGGGCTCAAACGCCCCAAGCGGCTTCGGCCTCAACGTCGCCGACATCGTCGACGACGTTGAGCAGATTCAGTCGACCGGCCAGGTCGTGGTGTCGTCGCTGGGCGCCACGAGCACCGACCTGACCCAGCAGGCTGCCGCCCTAGCGGGCCTGCCCGAGGGCAGCCAGCTGATCACCGTGGACAAAGGAGGACCTGCAGCCGCCGCGGGCTTGCAGCCCGGTGACGTCATCACCCAGCTCGACGACGTGAAGCTCGACGCAGCGCATCCGCTCCGCCTGCTGCTCCGCTCGCGCTTCCGCCCCGACCAGCGGGTGGCCGTCACATACTCCCGAGCCGGCGCCTCGACGCAGGTCCAGCTGACCCTTGCCGGGCAGCACCCGGTGTGCGCATGAGCGCGATGCCCGAGAAGGCCATTCGTGAGGTGATTGCCGAGGCTTTGACGGCAGCCGTCCGATCGCTGGGGGTGGAGGGAGAGCTGCCCGACCTCGAGCTGGGCCGTGCCAAAGGGCCCGACCGCGGGGACTATGCGAGCCCCGCCGGACTCAAGCTGGCGAAGGTGCTCAAGCTGGCGCCGCCGGCCATCGCTGCGAGGTTGGCTGAGACGATCTCGATCCCCGAGGCCGCCGCCACGGTGCAGGCGGTCGGGGGTTACGTGAACTTCAGGCTCACGCCGGAGTGGCTGCAGCGGCTCGTCGGCGAAGTGAGTGAGACCGGGCCCGGCTACGGCGCTTCTCAGATGGGCGGTGGCGAGCGGCTTCAGGTGGAGTTTGCGAGCATCAACCCGACAGGGCCGCTGCATATCGGCCACGGTCGGGGCACGATCCTTGGCGATTCCATCTGCAGGCTGCTCGAGTTCACAGGACACGACGTGCAGCGCGAGTACTACGTGAACTCCGACAACACGCAGACCCGACGCTTCGGTGCATCGGTCTATGCGCGGCTGCACGGCCTGGAGCCACCTGAGGGTGGCTATACCGGCGAGTACGTCACCGAGATCGCCGAATCGGCGCGCCGCGACCTTCTCGGGGTCGAGAACCTGCCTGAGGAAGAAGCCGAGCCCAAGCTACGGGTTTACGCGATCCAGAGGGTCATCGAGATGATCAGCGCAACCGTGGCCCGCCTCAACATCCACTACGACGAGTGGTTCTGGGAATCGAAGGTGTGGGAGGACGGCCTGGCGCGAGCAGCCATCGACCGGCTGCGCGAATCGGGTTACCTCAAGGAGCGCGACGGGGCCATATGGTTCGGACCGGCGCTGGAGGAGGAAGACGGCCTCGGCGAGCAGGTGTTGTCGGAGGACGAGGACCGCGTGGTCATTCGTTCGAACGGGCAGCCGACCTACTTTGCTTCTGACCTCGGCTATCTGCTGAGCCGATTCGAGCAGCGAAAGTTCAACCGCGTGATCGAGGTGTGGGGAGCCGACCATCACGGGTACGTGCCGCGCATGAAATCTGCGGTCACCGCATTGGGCTACGACCCCGACAAGCTGGTCGTGATCCTTCATCAGATGGTCAATCTGAAAGAGGGCGCCGCGGGCAGCGGAGGAAAAATGTCGAAGCGCGCCGGCCGGTTCGTCACGTTAGACGAGCTGATCGATCGCGTCGGATCAGACGCCGTGCGCTACTTCTATCTGTTGCGCTCGCCCGACACCACGATCGAGTTCGACCTCGAGCTGGCCATCACACAAGGCAACGAAAACCCCGTGTATTACGCGCAGTACGCCCACGCGCGGCTCGCCAACGTCGAGGCCACAGCCACCGAGCGGCATCCTCAGCTCCCGGAGAAAGCCGACCTGTCGCTGCTGGTGCAGCCGTGGGAGCTCGACGTCGCCCGGCAGCTGGCTTTCTGGCCTGAGATCGCGCAGGACGCGGCCAAGCTCCTGGAGCCGCATCGCGTCCCGTATTACGTGCAGGATCTCGCGACAGCCGTGCATCGCTTCTACCACGCGGGCAACGAGAGCCGCGAGCATCGCGTGGTGGTCGACGATGTAAAT
>JBGQGI010000165.1:0-4536 GCA_041497375.1 Candidatus Dormibacteraceae bacterium
CGGCAGGGTTGGCCGGGGTCTCCCCGGCCATGACTTTGTCTTTACTACACCCAAGCGTTGCATGGAGGGACCAGTCTGTAATAGATCCAATCCCGGGAAAGAGAGCAGGCGCGCGCGCAGCGCCCGCCGACGAGAGGAAACCGACTGGTTTCCTCTTGTAAGGCGGGTCGAAGACCCGCCGTTACGTTCCCGGCGCGGGCGGAGGCAGTGGGATCTCGGAGCGCGGCCGGAAGGGCTCGGCGTGGAACGCGGCCATCACGAGTGCCAGCACAATCGCGACCGCGGCGCAAGCAGTAAAGCCCGCGGCGTAACCATCGGCCTGGACGATCGGTCCGAACACCAGCGGGCCGGCGGCCAAACCCAGAAACAACACCGTCCCGTATGCGCCCATCGTCACTCCGCGGGTGGACCCCGTCGACAGGTCCCCGAAGACAACTCCGATTGCCACGTAGGCGGTCGCTACGAACGGCGTGGCGATCACGAGCAAGGCCACCGGCGCCCAGAACCCGCTCAGGTGGCCCAGCACTATCGCAGCCACCGACCACACCATTGTGCCGACGAAAACGATCGGCCAGCGATGCTTTGCCCGGTCCACCAGCCTGCCTCCAGGGATGCGCGCCAGGCCGTTCGCGACGGCCTGAATCGCCAGCAGCAAGCCGATCTGGGAGTTGGGAAGACCCAGGTTCTCCTTGCCGAAGATCGGCAGGAATGCGCCGACAGTCCCCCAGGCTAGCGTCACCGCCACGAGCCCGATGACCACAGGGCCGAACGCGCGCTGCGTGATGAGCCCGCGCAGGGGTTTCATGAATGCGAACCTCTGGCCCGACTGCGGCGCGGAGCTGGCCGCCATGGCACCGGGGATCGCGAAGACGAGTAATGCGGTCGTCACGGCGATGTCAGTGCGCAGGTCGAGCCACTGGAGCAACAGGCCGGCGATCGAGGGGCCGATGAAGAAGCCGGTCTGCATCGAGAACGTCAGCCAGCCCATCGCACGCCCAAGCCGGCCGCTAGGCACCAGGGCCGTGACGGCGCTCAACAGCGCTGCCTGCTGGGCCCCGGCTCCAAGGCCGCCCACGATCTGCCAGACAAACAACGGTGCGACGGTAGTGGCCTCGGCCATAGCCAGCTGAGAGCCGGCCGCGATGATCAAGGAAATGATCAGCAGCGTCCTCGTGCCGAAGCGGTCGATGAGAACGCCTGCCGGCATCGACAGCAGGGCGGCGGCCAGAGTTGCGACTGAGAAGAGCGCGCCGACCTGAAAGCGATCGGCGCCCAGCTCATGCGCATAGAGCGGGACGGTGAGACCGCGCGCCGAAAGCGCCGCAAAAGAAGCCCCGGCCGCGACGTAAATCGCCAGGGCTCGTCGCGAATCCGGGACACCCAGGCGCACGGTGCCTAACATAGCGGCGCATGGTCCGCGAGCGTGTGGGCGACTGGCGCCTCGCCTGGCGCTTCGCGTTGGCGGGGCTCCTTGCGGGCCTGCTGGTCGTGGTGCTCAGCACTCGAGGCGTGATGAATGGGCCCTTCTTCGCGGCACAGGACCAGCTGTTCCCAGCACCGAAACCTGATCAAAGCGTCACGTTTATCGCGCTTGACCAGGACTCGCTGAGAGCCGTCGGCACCTTGAGCAACGCGGATCACGCCAGGGTGATCAACTACCTGGCAAGCCTTCACCCGACGGTCATCCTGTACGACTTCCCCCTCGACAAATCCACGGCAGACGACATCGAGGACCCCAAGCATCCAATCAAGACCGACCCTCCACTGGTTGACGCGATCAAAAAGGCCGGCAACGTGGTGCTGGTCTGCACTGCGGATGTCTCTCCACTGCAGGGGTTCATAGACGCCGCCGCGGCGATAGGCGAGCGCGGCCTGGGGACGCCTGACGACGCTAACAACGTACGAGGCGTCGTGTTGCGGCCTGATCCGAGCGCGACATGTGACCAGAACGAAGCGGACGAGCCGGCCTTCCTCCAGGCGCTTCGAATCGCGACGGGGATCGCCGACCCGCTTGAGCTGAACGCAGGCGGCACTCAAGCGACGTTTGGGTCGCACCGAATCCCGCTGGTTGGGAACCAGATGTTGATCAACTTCTCAAGGGGCGGCGGTCCGAGCTGCAGATACCAGGACGCTGAGAATGCAAGCTGTCCGCATCCCGATCAGATAACCGGGCACATCGTCATCGTCGGCTCCAAGCTGATCGACGGCGGTGACGTGTACTCACAAGCCGTCGGCTTCACTCATGACAACACGTTCTGCCCGACGAGCCGGCCGCGCTGCATGCTCGACAACCAGAACTACGGGTACCGGATCCAGGGCGACGCTATGACCACGATCCTTTCCGATCGCTACATCCGCGTTCAGCCCGGCAACTCGATGCTGCTGGCGATCCTTCTCCTTTCCCTCGCGGTCGCGGTCATCGTGTATGTCCTCTCCTTCCGTATCGCGGTGATCTTCATCGGCGCGTTGCTCGTCGCCTATTACGCAGGAATCTTCCTGCTCGGTAAGTCCGGCTATCTGGCCGATCCGCTGTACGCGCCGATCGCGATCGTCCTCTCAGCCTCGTTTTCAATGGCTGCGCGGTACGTGCTCGAGGATCGCGAGCGGCGCAAGGTCGAGAGGATCTTCGGACACTACGTCGACCCGAGAATCGTGAGGCAGCTCGCCGCCAGTCACTCCATCGGCGACATCATCTCCAGGGGTGAACGTCGCGACCTCACCCTGCTTTTCGTTGACATTCGTGGCTTCACGGCTATGTCCGAGGCGATGGCGGCCGAGGACGTGCTTTCGGTCATTCAGCACTATCTCGACGACATGAGCGCGCTCATCCTCAAATGGGATGGGACCATAGACAAGTACGTTGGCGACGAGGTGGTGGCGTTGTGGAATGCGCCGGCCGCGCAGCCGAATCACGCGCTGCTCGCGCTGCGTTGCGCGTATGACCTGATCGCGCAAGCCTCAGCTCTTGAAGCGAAACTGGTCGAGCATGGCCTGCCGCCAGTAAGCTGGGGCATCGGTATCAATACGGGGCCGGCGGTGGTGGGGAACATGGGCAGCAAGGATCGACTTCAGTACACAGCGCTCGGAGACACCGTCAACACGGCGGCACGATTCTGCAGCGCAGCGCCGGCGTTCAACATTCTCGTCGGCTGGCCGACATTTGAGGCGTGCTCCGAGTACATCGCCGTCGACGAGATGCCAGGCCTTCAGCTCAAGGGCAAGTCGGCTGAGAAATTCCGCGTCCTCAGGGTCAGCGCGATCCGTGAGCATCGCGAGGCGCAGTGGGTACAGATTCCAACTGAGGCTGCCCTCGAGTCTTACGAAACGTACAAGCACCGCTACACCCAGCAATCAGTTTTCGCCACGGCTCAAGAAATCGAGACATGACCGTGGAG
The DNA here is from genome assembly GCA_041497375.1 of Candidatus Dormibacteraceae bacterium. Lineage (GTDB taxonomy): Bacteria > Chloroflexota > Dormibacteria > Dormibacterales > Dormibacteraceae > Palsa-872. The sequence goes on from JBGQGI010000165.1 coordinate 3,396, forward strand.
CGCGCGGCCGAGCTGCTGTCGGCTGCTCGCAACGGCGTGGCGTTCACGGGCGCCGGCACTTCTGCGGAAAGCGGCATCCCGACCTTTCGCGGAGCGGGCGGGCTGTGGACCAAATACGACCCGGTCAAGGTCGCGTCGATTGACTCATTCCTCAGCGATCCGTCCGCTTACTGGGCCGTGTCGAGGGAAAGGGGAGGCATCGCGATCGCCGCTCGGCCCAACCCTGGGCATTACGCCCTCGCCGCTCTCGAAGCGGCCGGCAACGTAGACGCGATAGTGACGCAGAACACCGACGGCCTTCACCAGGACTCGGGTTGCCGCCACGTGATCGAGCTCCACGGATCCAGTCGCACCGTTCAGTGCCTGGACTGCGGGATACGCGAGTCACGCGCTGTCGTCCAGGCCCGGTTGGAGGTCCAGATGCCGCCAGTCTGCAAGGCGTGCGGCGGGATATACCTCAAGCCGACCGTGGTGCTGTTCGGTGAGCCACTGCCCGTCGCGGCTGTGCAAGAAGCGTTCGCGCTGGCGCGCGAAGCTGACGTCATGCTGGTCGTCGGCTCGTCGCTCGTGGTGCACCCGGCGGCCGACGTTCCGTTGGCTGCGGTCCGCGCAGGCGCAAGCCTGATCATCATCAACGCCGAGCCGACACCGTTCGACTCGCTCGCGGAAGTGGTGATCCACGGCCGCGCCGGGGAAGTGCTGCCCGAGATCCTCACTCTGGTAAATGCCTGACGCTCCCAGCGCTCACCACCGCGCCGTCGACTACGAGCTCGCCCCGCTCGTTGATGGCCAGGGCGACGCCTTCGAAGGCGCGATCCGGCAGCTCCACCCGCACCTTCCTTCCGATCGTGTCGGACAATTCGCGCCATCGCGCCAGCACCTCTTCCGGCCGCGCTGAGGTCCATCCCTCGATCGCAGTGCGCAGGCGGTCAAGCAACCAATCGCGAGGCTGGTTCAGGGTGGCCCCTCCCTCGGGTGCCCAGGTGAGGTTGATGCCGATTCCGCAAACGGCTTTGGCGGCCGTCGCCTCGACCAGGATGCCGCCGACCTTGCGGCCGCCGAGCAGCAGGTCGTTGGGCCACTTCAGCCGCACGCCTTGATCGCAGGCTTCAGCCGCGGCGACGCCGGCCGCCAGGCTCAG
>JBGQGI010000166.1:0-4526 GCA_041497375.1 Candidatus Dormibacteraceae bacterium
GAACCGTTGGGAGGCGGCCTTTGGTTTGCTGTTGGTGGGGTTCCAGCTCGGCAACACGGGAGTGATGCTCACCGCCCTTCGCGCTGTGACTCCACAGGGTCGGGTCGGGCTGGCGATCTCATTCTTTGGCGTCAGCCCGTCGCTCGGCTTCGCACTCGGCCCCACCATTGGTGGCTGGCTTGTCGACCACAGCATCCTCAATCTGCACACGCTGTTCGCGCTCGACGCGGCGATGTCGCTCGCGGCCGGTGTGCTCCTCCTGGCATTCGCTCGGGAAGGGCCCCGGCCGCCGGCGCCCTCCGGATCCGCGACGAGCCTGGCAGTGGCGGCGGTGCGGATGGCTCTCACCGGCCGCGTAACGCTGATCGTCTTCGGCGTTTTCGGCCTCGCCTACTTTGCCCAGCAGATCGCCAATCCGTTCCTGCCCCTGCTTGTGATCAGGCTCATCGGCGGCTCAGCGGGCGCCGCAGGTCAGATCGGCATCGTCTTCGGCGCGTCGGCTCTATTGGGCGCGCTTCTCTCGCCCTTGGCCGGCGCCGCCGGCGACCGCTATGGCTTCCGGCCTCTTCTGGCGGGCGCCTGCGTCCTCGCCGCGGCCAGCCTGGCCGAGCTCGCATTGGCGCCAAACCTGATCTGGCTCACGATCGGCGCAGTCGCCCTTGGCGCTGCGACCGCGACCGCCATCTCGATGGTGTTCGCGCTTATTGCCACCTCCGTCCCCGTCGAGCGTCGCGCCACCACGCTCAACCTGGTCCTGCTCCCGATCTATTTCTCATCCATAGCCGGCTCGTTGGTCGGAGCGATTTTGGTGCGCGAGGGGCTGAATACCGTGCTCTTCACTGGTGCAGCGATCTCCCTCGTCGCGGCTCTGCTGACGACGAGGTTGCCTTCGACCGCTCGGGAGACGGCTACACCCGCCTAGGCGCACGGTTGCGCAGGAACGCCCGGATGACCTGGTCGAACAGGCCGCCTGCGGTGTGGATGCCGAAGCTGATGACCTGGTCGAGGTCGAAGCTCTCGTCCGCCGAATCCGAAGTCATCCGCAGTGCGCCCCAAGGAAGGCTGTTTTGATGAGCCACCTGGGCGATGGCGGCGGTCTCCATGTCGAAGCACAGTCCCTCCGGGAAGTCTCGCAACAGCCCATCCCGCACACCACGTGACGTGACGATCTGGTCCCCCGTGAGGACCAGGCCGGAGCTGACGATCCGTGGATCCTCGACGACCTGCTCCGTTGCTTGGCGCAGATCCTGTGACAGCCTCGGGTCAGCGGCGAATATCGCCTTCCGAAGGGATGGAATGATGCCCCTGGCGCTGGTCAGCGGCCGCGCATCAATGTCGTGCTGCACGGCGCCGGTGGCCACTATCAATTGCCCAGCTTGCCGATCGCTGTCGGTTGCTCCAGCCAGCCCGAATGTAACCGCGCACCGCGGATGGTAGACATCGCATACGAACTGAGTCGCCAGAGCCGCCGCCACCTTCCCGACCCCGGTGACGACAAGAACCACCGGCGTGGCTTCAATCACGCCCTCCCAGATCGAAAGGCGTGGAGACAGAATCGCCCCAGGGGCAAGGTGCCGGGCCAGAGCTCGCGCCTCCTCTTCGAGGGCCGCCAAGAGTGCCACCGGCCGTGCGTTTGGATCCATCGCCGTTAAGTAGACGCGCGTCGATCCCGAGGGTGCAATTCAAGCGGCCTGAAGGCTATGACTTGTAGCCGAAAACAACCGGCGCTGGCGGCTCTTCGCGCGTAGAGTCGAACATTGGACTGCCGCAAGGCTGCCCGTGTTCCGCCAGACGTTTAGCCCCGCAAGGGTCGCCCCATGGGCGAGGAGAGTTGCCGTGTATGGAACCGTAGCCAGGATGAAGCTGAAGCCCGGCGCCGAGGACAAGATGATGAAGGCGATGGAGGGCACCCCGGGCGCGCAGGAGGGCCACATCGCGACCTACGTCTTCAAGTCGGACGCTGACCCGAACGTGCATTTCGTCACCACGATCTTCGAGAGCAAGAGCGCGTACAAGAAGTTCTCCGACTCGCCCGAGCAGGACAAGCGCTTCCGCGAGATGCGTGAGCTCCTTGCCGCCGATCCCGACTGGCACGACGGAGAGGTCATTCACCACGAGACCAGGGCCGAGGCGCACCTCCACTAACCGCGTTTCGATCTCGATCCACCCTGGCCGGCTCGGCCGACGCGAGATGGGCCAGCCGGGGTGGTGACAGGTGCACCGAAAGCCCTCGACGCTGAGAATTGACGCATGAGCGAGCTACGCAAGGTTTCCCCTGAGGACGCAACCGCGGACACGGCGCAGACCTACGGCATGGTTCGCCGAGCCGGCGTCTGCGAGTCCACCGTGGGCGCCAGCAAGATCTGGATGGGGGAGACACACATGGCGCCGGGCGTGGTGTCGGGCGCCCATCACCACGGCGAGAACGAGACGAGCATCTACGTGCTCTCGGGCAACCCGGTCTTCATCTACATGGCAGAGGGCGTTGAGGAACGCATCGAGACCAAGCCGGGCGACTACGTCTACGTGCCACCCTTTGTGCCGCACATCGAGTCGAACGAGCTCAGTGCCGAAGAGGCGGTGGTCATCATCGCCCGCTCCTCGCAACAGGCGATAGTCGAGAACCTCGACTCTCTCGCGCCATAGCGCAGCCGTCACCGGTTATTGCTTGCCGAGGATCTCTTCGGTGTGCTCGCCGAGGGTCGGCGGCGCGCCCTGATAACTCACCGGCGTTCTGCCCAAGTGAACAGGCGAACCGACCAGCTGTATCTCGCCGAGTGCTGTGTGCTCGAATGGGACCACCTGGCCCGAGGCGACGACCTGCGGGTCTGAAAATACGTCCCTGATCGAGTTCACCGGCGCGACAGCGACGCCGGCGGCGCCGATCCTGTCAACCCATTCGGACACTGTCGCGCCCGCCAACCGTTCGCCGATCGCAGTCTCGAGGTCCTCACGATGCTCAACGCGGTCGGCGTTGGAGGCGAAGCGGCGGTCGTGCGCCAGCTCGGACACCTCCAACACATCGCACAGACGCGCGAACATCGAGTCGTTGGCGGCGCCGACGACGATGTAACCGTCGGCCGCGCGAAACGCTCGATACGGAACGATCGCAACGTGGGCGTTGCCCTGTGGGCCCATCACCTCGCCGCCGACCAGGTACGCCGACGCTGCATTGATGAGGGTCGCCAGCTGCACGCCAAGCAACGAAAGCTCAATCCTCTGACCCTTCCCAGACCGCTCGCGCTCGTACAGCGCGGCGCAGATGGCGGTCGCAGCGTGAAGGCCGGTGGCGACGTCCAGCAGCGCGACACCGGTCTTGACCGGCGGCCCGCCAGGCACACCGGTGATGCCCATCATGCCGCCGAGGGCCGAGACCATCACGTCGTACCCTGCCCGGTCCTTGTAAGGCCCAGTCTCGCCAAAGGCGGTCATCGAGCAATAGACGAGACGCTCGTTGTCGGAGGCAAGAGTCTCATAGTCCAGGCCTACGCTTGCCATGAAGCCGGTCCTGAAGTTCTCGATCACGACGTCAAACTCGCAGGCCAGTCGCCGCGCGTCCGCTCGACCGGGCTGGGTCGCCAGGTCGATCACCACGCTCTTCTTGCCGCGGTTGAGCGAGAGGAAATACACGCTCTCGCCCTTGATGAACGGCGGTCCAAATGCCCGCGCGTCGTCGCCGGAGCCCGGCCGCTCGATCTTCACGACCTCGGCGCCGAGGTCTGACAGCAGCTGCGTGCAGTACGGGCCAGAGACAACACGGGTGAAATCGAGGATCCGAATCCCCATTAGAGGGCCCACGCCAAGAGGTTAGCGTTGTCGCCCGAAGCCCAGGTGTAACTGGCAGATAGCAGGGAAAAGAGATACTACCCACGCTTTAGCGCTCTTATTCCTGTAAAAGTGGGCATTTGCTATGGTTAGCTGGTGGCCAATCGTCTGAGGATCGGGCAAGCGGCGGAGCTGCTGCGCGTGAGTCCCGACACCGTGCGGCGGCTGGTCGATGGCGGCCAGATCAAGACCGTCCGATCAGCCGGCGGCCAGCGCCAGATCGATGCTGCAGCCCTTGCCGCTTACATGGCGGCTCAACCGCGAGCCGAGACGCCCTCGGTGGTGACCGAGTCCGCCCGCAACAAGTTCTCCGGGATCGTCACCCGAGTGATCAAGGATGCGGTTGCAGCCCAGGTTGAGATGCAGGCGGGTCCGTATCGGATCGTGTCGCTGATCACGCGCGAATCGGTTGACGAGCTTGGACTGAAGCCGGGGGTGATGGCCGTCGCGTCGGTGAAGGCGACCAATGTCGTGATCGAGCTACCGCGTAGGTAGGGAGGGGTCGGATGCGTCTTCGCGTCTTGTCGATCGCAGTGTCGGTGGCATGTCTCGGCGCCTGTGGGAGCACAGGAAGCCCTTCCACCGCACCTATCAACGGGTCGGCGTCCATCTTTGCCGCAGCGTCGCTGTCGGACTCCTTCAAAGCACTCGGCAACTCCTTTCACACGGCTCACCCGGCGACAACGATCCGATTCAACTTC
>JBGQGI010000167.1:0-4513 GCA_041497375.1 Candidatus Dormibacteraceae bacterium
AGGCGCCTGACCAGAGGCAGGCACTGCCAATGCGAGCGTCCGACGCATGGGTCGCCAGGCTGAACAAGTCTTGAGCCTCGAGCGCGATGAGCTGATCCTGGCCGATGTCAGTGCATGGCGGACGTGGCTCGAAGAGAATCACTCGAGCTCGGCTGGGATATGGCTCGTGCTGGCGAAGAAAGGCGTCACCGCGCCGACCGCCCTGACCTACTCACAAGCGCTCGAAGTGGCGCTTTGTTTTGGCTGGATAGACGGCCAGGCTCACAGCCGCGACGCCGCCACGTTCAGGCAGGGCTTCAGCCCGCGGCGCAAGCGCAGCCCGTGGTCCAAGCGCAACACCGGCATTGCCGAGCGCCTGGTGCTCGAGGGCAGGATGCACGACTCGGGCGTCGCCGAGATGGATCGAGCCAAGGCGGACGGCCGTTGGGAAGCTGCCTATTCGGGCCCGGCAAACATCGAGATGCCGCTCGAGCTCGTCGCGGCGCTGGCCGCCAGCCCCAGAGCCCAGGCGATATTTTCGACTCTCAACAGTCAGAACCGTTACGCCATCCTTTACCGGCTCGCCACCGCCAAACGGGCTGACACGCGCACCAGGAGAATCGCGCAATTTGTCTCGATGCTCGAGCGCGGCGAGACCATCCACCCCCAGAAAGCGGTCGGTAAGCCCCGCTAGCGCCAGCTGCGGAGCGCCTACCGCCCGCTGGCGATCCTCTCCACCAAGGAGCGCTGCTCCCGGTCGAACCACGGCGGTCTGCCCGCCTCAGCGTTGTCTCGCGCATGGCTCTCCAGGTGGGTCGCCGTCAGGACGCAGCTGACGCGCGGATCGCCGGCGATCCACTTCAACACGGCCTGGGGCCATGTCCGCACCCCGAGCGAGCGGAGGTCTTCCGGTTCGGGTCTCGCCTGCATCATCCCGCCCTGGAGCGGACTCATCACGAGGACGCCCAGCCCTAGCTCTTCCGCCAGCGGCAGCACCGACATGGCGGCCTGCTGCGACAGTGGGTTGTAAGGGATCTGGATCATCCCGATGCGACCTGTGCGCATCACCTCCATCAGCTCGGGAAAGGCCGAAACCTGGTAGTGGGTCGCGCCGATGACCGAGACCTGCCCGGTGTCGCGCAGCGTTTCGAGCAGCTTCAGCTGGGCCTTCCAGTTGAGGAGGTTGTGGACCTGGTAGATGTCGACATGGCCGAAAAGCCTCAACGCGTTTTCGGCCTGTCGCCGGCCCTCATCGGCGGACTCGGTCCAAACCTTGGTTGCCACCTGCACCTGCTCCCGCCGGCCCCCCAGGGCGGCCTCAAGCACACGCTCGGCCCGGCCGTACATCGGGGAGCTGTCGAACAGCGTGATTCCGGCGGAGATCGCCGCTTCGACGAGCGGGCCGCGATTCTCGGCGGTGTCGAAGGTCCGCCAGGTGCCCATGCCGACGACGGGAACCTCGAGTCCGCTCCGGCCCAGGGGCCGCTGTTCCATCACTGATTCGATCTTAAAGAGCGGCCAACCCCACCGGATGGATGGCCCACACACCCTAACGACCCATGGCGACGCCAGCTCGCGGCTGCGGTAGAACTCGACCATGGGGTTAGTGGATCGGCGCACTCGCGCCAACTTGACGACGCCCCGCGTATCGAGTGTCCCTCATGGCGTCAGGTCGGGGAATGTCCGAGAGCGGAGGCGCACCGATGCCCTGGCGGCACAGCTGGCAGCCATCGTGGACTCGTCCAATGACGCGATCATCGGAAAGACGCTGGACGGCGTCATCACCACCTGGAATCGGGGCGCCGAGCAGATTTACGGTTACGCCGCGGCGGAGATGATCGGTAAGAACATCTCCGCTCTCGTGCCCGGCAGCCGCCCCGACGAGATCCGCGAAATAATCAGCGGCATGCGCGCCGGCAACGCACCGACCGACCACTTCGAAACCCAACGCGTATGCAAGGACGGACGTGTGATCGACGTGTCGGTGACCGTCTCGCCGATCCGCAACTCCAACGGGAGCATCACGGGAGCCTCGTCGGTGGCGCGCGACGTCACCGAACGCAATCTGATGGCTGAGGCTCTGAAGGCTTCGGAGCTTCGGAGCGTCATGGCCGTCAACCACGCCAAGGACGAGATGGTCTCGCTGGTGAGCCACGAGCTGCGCACTCCCCTCGCCAGTCTCCTGGGCTTCACCGAGCTGCTTTATTCCCGCGATTTCAGCGCCGATCAGCGAAAGCAATATCTCGGCGTGATGTTGCGGGAGGGCCGCCGCTTGACCGATCTCATCAATGACGTGCTCCATATCCAGCGGCTCGAAGCCGGCCACCAGGCCCTCGAGCTCGCTCCGGCCGACCTGCAGGCGCTGATCCAGCGCGCGGCCGTTGCGGCCGGCGAGGACGCCAAGAGGCCGCTCAAGGTGCGCCGAACTTCGGGGCTGCCCCTCGTCATGATCGACACCGACGCCATCCTCCAGGTTTTCTCGAATTTCATCTCCAACGCTCGCAAGTACTCGCCCGCCGGTGGGGCCATCGAGGTCACCACGAAACTGGTCGGTGAGATGGTCGAGATCAGCGTTCGGGATCACGGGCTGGGCATTCCCGCGGAATCTCTGCCGAAGCTCTTCGGAACTTTCTACAGGGTTAACACCGGCGGTCACCGGCTCATCAAGGGCACGGGCCTCGGCCTCTCGATAAACCGCATGATCATCGAGGCGCACGGGGGCAAGGTGGATGTGTATTCGGACGGGCCGGGCAAGGGCTCGAGGTTCGATTTCACCCTTCCTGCGGTGCACAAGAGCCCCGGCGCCGCCGACGTCCTGATCGTCGAGGACGACAGCGGCTTTGCACGCCTGCTTCAGGAGCAGTTTGTCTCTCGTGGCATGACGACCGTACGTGCAGCCGACGCCGAGACGGCGGAACGGCTGTTGCAGGCGGGCATGAAGCCACGCTCCGTCATCGCCGATCTCGTTCTCCCCGGCGTCCAGGGCGAGGAGTTCGTGGCCAGGCTGGGATCCGATCCCACCAACGCGGTGCCTGTCCTGGTGCTGACGGTGAAGAGCCTGGCGCCCTCCGAGGTTTCCGCACTCGAGAAGGCAGGCGTGACCGCGGTGCTGCCCAAAGAGGCCGGGGCGACCCAGGCGGCGGTGAGCCTGATCACGGAGGCGCTGGTGACGAAGCGCCCTTGACCTTCAGTACTCCGCCGGCCCTTCGCACGCATGCGACGGTGCTGATCGCTGACGACGAGCCCAGCATGCGCCTGCTCGTGCGCGCCACCATCGAGTCCGATCAATACGAGGTTTTGGAGGCCGGCGATGGCGTAGAAGCCTGGGACATGATTCGGCAGCACAGGCCCTCAGTGGTCTTGCTCGACGTTCAGATGCCCGGACGGACCGGCCTCGAGGTACTCGCGCTGATCAGGAGTGATCCCAGCCTCAAATCAACTCGCGTGATCATGTTGACCGCCAAGGCTCTAAAGGCCGACATGGATCTGGGTCTTACTGCAGGCGCAGATCTGTACCTGACCAAGCCGTTTTCTCCTCTGGACCTCCTGACCCGTGTCGATGAAGCCCTGGGTCAATGGCAAGCGTCCATGCCGCCTGGAACGCTGTACTCGCCTGCGCCGGACCGCCCTTAGAGCGTCTTCTCGAAGCAAACGCTCGTTGGCACGCCCGCGTATTCGTCGAAACAATCGACGGCTTTGAATCCAGCTCGGCGGTACAGGCCGATAGCTTCCTCCTGGTAAATGCCTGTCTCCAGGACCAGGCGTTCGGCTCCCATCGTCCGGGCTGTGCTCTCGAGATGGTCGAGGATCTGCGTGGCGACCCGTCGTCCGCGAATCTCCGGATCGACGTACATCCGCTTGACCTCGACGGTGGTGGGGTCGCGCCTACGCAGAGCCCCGCAGCCGACCGCCTTTCCGTCGGCCCGCGCGACGACGAAAGTGCCGACCCCGGGCGCGACGTGCTCGGCCTTCAAATGGGGCCCAAACCTCTGCTCAGGCGGATAGCGGCTCGCAAGGTGCGCATCGAGCGCGGCCACCAGCCGGCGCGCATCTGGCGAATCGAACGGCTCCGCGGCGATCGCGACCTTCACCCGGTTCCTTAGAGTACTGACGTGGCAAGCCACGGAGTCATCGCTGCCGTCCACGACGCGATCGCATCGCGCCGCGTGTCAGCCGAGGAGGTGGTGCGGCACGCGCTCGACCGTATCGAGCGTCTGGACGGGGCGATAAATGCGGTGGTCGCCCTGCGGGCCGACGAAGCCATCGCCGAAGCGCGAGCGCTCGACCGAGCTGGGGGCGCCGGCGGGGCGTTGGCAGGCGTGCCCGTTCTGGTCAAGGACCTCGAAGACGTCGCCGGCATGCGGACCACTCATGGCTCGGTGCTGTTTGCGGACGCGCCGCCTGCCAAAGCTGACGGCCTGGTGCCGTCCCGCCTGCGAGCCGCGGGCGGCATCGTGGTAGGCAAGACGAACCTGCCGGAGTTTGCTTCCGAAGGCTTCACATCCAACCTGCTGTTCGGCACCACCCGGAATCC
>JBGQGI010000168.1:0-4507 GCA_041497375.1 Candidatus Dormibacteraceae bacterium
GGCGTCGGTTTCTTCGCCAATGCGCTCGATCAGGTCCGTGTGCTCCAGGATCGGGGTGACGATCTCCTGGTATCCGAACGTCCTGGCCACGCGGGCGGCCGCCTTCTCGACGGTGCGCCACAGGGCGCGGTCGTGGGGCATGAGGTCGCGCATGCCGCGGACTGCTTTGATGGGCTCGGTGCGAGGCATCGGAGTGACGATTGTAAGAAGCTGAGATCAGAAGGGGGGTGCGCCGGTTAGTATCTGCCCCGATGCGACTTCAAACGAACCAGGCGGCGGTCACTCGACGGCCATGACTTTTGCCCTCATCCAGCTCATCACCCTGATCTTCGCCGGCCTCGCCCTGCTGGTCGGCGCATATCTATTGATAATCGGTAGGCGGCCCTGGCGCGCGGACGAGGAGACCCACGTCGCGCCTCGCGTGCGTTTGCTCGGGCTCAGCTACATCCTGGTTTTCGGGTCGGCGATGGTCCAGATCATCTTGCAGCCGCGAGGCTTGAATGCAGAGATACTCGGCGGCTTGATGGTGCTCGGGGGCCTCATCGTCATCGTCGTCGTCTTCCTGGAGGCGCGCGCATCGCGCCGCTCGATCGCCAGGGGCCGGCTGGGCGACTAAGAAGAATCCACCCGGCCGAACGAGCACAGACTTGCGAGTTGGCACGACGGGTGGAGCTAGTCTGACAAGAGGCGAGGGGAGTCAGTCCGGGCGAGCGAAGCGATGCCGGGCAAATTGAAGAGCGTCGGCTAGGGATTCGTCCGCCAGCCCGCCGCCACCTTGAAAGCCTCTTTCAGCTGCTCCAGGTGGACCGGCTTGATCATGTAGTCGTCAAACCCTGCCTTCAGGCAGCGGTCTTGATCGCCGGGGCCGGCCAGCGCCGTCAGAGCGATCAGGCGGGGACGCGTCCCTTTCGTCCAGCGGCGGCAGATCGCCTCGGCCGCCTCGAGCCCGTCCATCTCCGGCATCAGGACGTCCATGAGCACGGCGTCGTACGGCGTTTGGGCAACCGCCGCCACGGCCTCCCGGCCGTTGGAGACGACGTCGACGTTGTGGCCGAGCTTGACCACGAGTCGACGGAGCAGGTTCTGGTTGAGGGCGTTGTCGTCGGCGACGAGCACCCTTAACGCACCGGGCGCGACCCTCTCGACCGCAATGACAGGTGCCACGACCGGTCTTGCCCCGACCTGGACCATCACGTCGTGCAACTTGCGGGGGGCCACCGGCTTCGTCAGCGTTGCCTGCACCAGCCCGCTGTCGGCGGCGCCCGCCTCGTCCGCAGTGGCCGCGGCAGCCGCGATCAGCACGATTGGGAGCTGTTCCGGACCGCGAAGGGTTCGCACTGATGCGGACAGCGCGAGACCATCGATCTCCGGAAGGCGGTGCTCGATCAAAGCGATGTCGAACGGGTGACCTGACTGGATCAAGCCGAGCGCCTCCTCGAGCGTCGCCGCCGTCGCGACCGCCCCCCAGGTTTCGGTTTGCAACGCCATCACGCGCCGCTCTGTGGCTTCGGCAGTCACGACCAGGACCTTCATCGCGTCCAATGTCATCGGTGCGGTGGCCACCGGAGCCGCCATCGCCTCGGCCAGGATCGTGAACTCGAACAAAGTCCCGGCGTCCGGACCTGCCTCGACCCCGCCCTGCTCGACGCGCAGCTCGCCATCCATCATCTCGACCAGCTGCTTGCAGGTCACCAGGTTGAGCACGCTCAAGCGGTCGCCAGGCTCGAGCTTAGCGCCGCCCGGTTCTCCCATTCCGCTCCGAAGGATCCGCGCGGGCACGCCTCTGCCGGTGTCGCGGACGCTGAACTTGAGCCGGGTCAGCTCTCCCTCGGGCAGGCAGCTGAGCTCGATGCCTACCCCGCCCCGCTGCGTCCTCTCCAGCCCACCGCCGAGCAGGGTGAGCAGGATCTGCTCGACGCGCCGCGAATCGCCGACGATCACGCTGGGGACGTCGAGCTCGGCCCGGAATGAGAGATCGAGCCCTTTGGCGCCGGCCGTCTCAGCCACCAGCCCGAGGCAGCTTTCAACGCTGGAGCGAACATCGAAGGGGTGCAGCGCAAGCTCGAATTCGCCGCTCTGGATCATCGCCGCATCGAGGACCTCTTCGACCAGCCTCGCCACCTGCTCAGCACCCAGCTCGACAATCGACGCAAGCTCGCGTTCTTCGGTTGACGATGCGGTCATCGCCAGCAGGCCGGCGGCGCCAAGGATGGCGTTCAGCTGATTGCGTAGCTGGTGACCGAAATCGGCCAGCAGCTCGGCATCGAGGACGTCGACCTTCTCGTTCTCGATCAATTCAGTCATGGCTGCCGGCCGGCCGGAGGCACAGTGCTTGGCTGGAACATGGAATCGGGAAGGTCGACACCGTTGGAGCGGAAGTGCTTCAGAAACGCGGAGAGGATGCCGGTGGCGGTGTGATAGCCCACCGCGCGCCCGTCCGGTGTGACCCCTGTTTGGTTGAAGACGAACAGCTCCTGCATCGTTATCTCGCCGTCGGCGATGCCAGTCACCTCGGCCACGCTGACGACCTTGCGCGCTCCGCCGCGCAGGCGCTCGGTTTGAACTACCACGTTGACCGCTGACGCGATCTGGCTGCGGATGGCGCGCGATGGAAGCTCAGTTCCCGCGAGCAGGACCAGCGTCTCCAATCGGTTCAAGGCATCGCGCGGGTTGTTCGAGTGGAGCGTGCTCATCGAGCCGTCGTGCCCCGTGTTCATAGCCTGGAGCATGTCGAGCGCCTCGGCTCCACGACACTCGCCCACTACGATGCGGTCCGGTCGCATGCGCAAGCAGTTGCGAACAAGATCGCGAATCGAGATAGCGCCACGACCCTCGACGTTCTGTGGCTTCGACTCGAGGCTGATCACGTGCACCTGTCGCAGGCGCAGCTCGGCAGCGTCCTCGCAGGTGACGATTCGTTCAGTCGCGGGAATGAATCCGGACAACACGTTCAGGAAGGTCGTTTTGCCTGAACCGGTGCCGCCCGAGACGATGATGTTCAGACGCGTCTTCACCGCCGCGTCCAGGTACATCATCATCGCCGGCGTCGAGCCGCCGAGACTGACTATCTGCTCCGGGCTCAAGACCTCGCGGCCGAACTTCCGAATCGTCAGGCACGGTCCGTAGATCGCGACCGGTGGGATCACGACGTTGACGCGTGAGCCGTCCTTGAGACGCGCGTCACACATCGGTTCCGACTCGTCGACGCGTCGGCCGATCGAGGACACGATCCTGTCGATGACGCGGCGCAGGCTCGCCTCGTCCTCGAATGCGAGGTTCGTGAGCTCGATCTTGCCTTTCCGCTCGACGAAGATCTGCTCGGGCCGGTTGACCATCACCTCGCTGACTTCGGGGTCCCGAAGCAGAGCTTCCAGCGGGCCAAGCCCCACGACCTCGTCGAAGAGGACCTCGACCAGGCGCTCGCGGTCGGTCGCGGTGACCAGAGTCACCGGCGGCTTGGCTCGGAAATGCTCCTCGGTCAGCTGCAGGAGGAGCCGCCGGATGCCGGCCGGGTTGTTGATGTCGATCTGGGCCGTGTGGTGGGCCAGCAGCTGGGCGTGAATTTCGGCTTTGGCGGCGGCCAGAGATGTGGTGAGCTTCGATGACGACTCTGTAACCAGCGCTGCGGGCACCGCCTGGACCGGCGCGGGTGGGCTCGACACAGCCACCGGTTGGACAGGTGTGGCCGGCGCCGAGGTCGGAGGCCCATTTGAGGACGGTGCCGCAGGTATGACTGGCGCGGCCAGTGGGGTCTGCTGATACCGCCTGTCAAAGCGTTCCGAAAGCTTCATGCCCGACGGTCCTCACCGGAGGTATTGACGCGCCTTTGGGCATCGATTGCAGCGCCCCTCACTCCGGCATCTGGATCGCTAGTCAGCCGTGCGAGCGCAACCGAGCTGGTGGCGTCGCCGATCATCCCAAGAGAGCGGCATGCTGCCACCCGGACGCGGGACGGCCACCGCCTGTCCTGGGCGATCGCGGAAAGCGGGCCGACCCTCAATGTGTCGTGCCTCAAACCACAAGCCAGGACGGTGACGACAGCAGCCTGCACACTCGCAGGCTCACGCATCAGCGCCTCGATGTCCATATCCGAAGCAGCACGGGCGAGCTCGATCGCCAGCCGGTGCCGGGGAATGCGGTCCGCCGCGGACATGAGCACATCGACGGCCCGGCCGCCGCCAAGCTCCCCCAGTGCGCGGGTGGCGGCCTGGCGCACGCTCGGTTTTGTGTCGTTGAGCATGTCCGCAAGCCACGGAAGCGAGTCGGTTGCTCGTAGGGCGCCGCACAGTCGCGCGGCAGCGATCCGAACGTTTGGCTCTGGGCTTGCCAGCGCGTTCAAAAGCTCGTCAACCAGGCCGGCCGTCCGCAAGGTCTGAGTCAGGCGCAGTTGCGGCGACAGCCCCGGACCTGCGCTCTCGAGAACCCCGCTGATCGCGAGGGCCACCGAGCCTGCGTCAGCCAGCAGCTCCGGAGCCTTGACGTTGAGGTTTACGTGCGGGTCGCCACC
>JBGQGI010000169.1:0-4499 GCA_041497375.1 Candidatus Dormibacteraceae bacterium
AGGTCGCGATACGCAGCGAAGTTGGCGACGATCTCGAAGTTGTACTGAGCGTGCTCGAGCGCGCGCGGGGGTCGCTGCCGCCGGTTGGTGCGATCGCCCAATATCGTTTCGAGCACCGCCGCCGGGTCGCCTTTGAGCTCCTTCCACGCTTCATCCGAGTGTGGATACAGCGCAGCCACCACCACCTTGCGCTCCGCGTCGGGGTCGTACTCCAAAAGCGTCACCTTCGGCCCCGTTCCCTTGCGACCCAGCCGCTGCGCCATTCGCGCCGTTTCCGACCGAGCCCGGGCGATGCGATCTACTGCCGGCGCTCCATAGCGCTCGTCGACAGCGCGCTTGACGAATGAGGGGATGACAAGGTTCAGCTCGCGGTGCACGTCGGTGGCAACGCGACGACATTCCGGCAGCGCGTTCGCCGCCAGCTTGGTGATGAGATATTCGAACGCGCGGCCGTTCCCGAACAGGCCGAGGTTGGTCAGCGTGCCGGCCGGGAGCAGCCCGCGCAGCATGTCGAGTGCCTTGGCGCGGGTGGCGGACTTCCAGGCACGATCGGTCTCGCCGGCTTCGATGGGAAATCGCTCGCGTATTGACTGCGTGAGCGGTTCGATCAACCGGCTGTAAGCCAGGAACAGGGCGTCGCAGGCCGGCTCGTAGGCCGGGTGCGCCAGCTCTGGGCCACGATGGTACAGGTGCTTGCCGTCGGCTCCGGGCCTGTCGAAACGCACATAGCGAGTCGACTTCTCGAGCGGAGAGATGCCGATGCGGCTGTCCTCGAGGGCCTTGGCCGCGAGTGTCGAAACGCGTTCCAATGCGATGTGGGCGCCGGCCAGCTCGGCCACCGAATCGTCCCCATAGCCGACGAGCACGCGCTCGTAGAACTCCTCGGCGCGGCGGACGGCCACCGTGTCGTCGGCTCCCGCCTCGGCTCCGGCGAGCCGCTCGAAACCTGAGTCGGGCTCGTTGATGAACTCATCGAGTAGCACACGCCGCAGGCTCTTCTCGGTGCGCGAGTAGCGAGAGAAAAGGGCTCCCTTGACCACCTCGGGCAGGTTGCGTAAGGCGAAAACCGGCCGGTCCATGTTGGTGAAAAACCTGGCCAGCAGGGCAGACTCGGCGGCGCTGAACTCGGGGGGGCTGTCGGCCACGGTGCCCCGTATCCTATGCCCCCGCCTGGCGGCCCGACTTTGTCCCCGGGTTATCCACAGCCATGTTAAAAACCGCCTGCGAAACCCCGACAAGGAGGCCGCGGCCGATCTCATTTTCAGGGATGCGGTAGCCTCGGGTCTCAGTGCAGGACACCACAAGTCGCGTGATCAAGAACAGGGGGGTGCGCCGGGATCTGGCTCCGCGCGCCGCCTCAGTGCGGCCTTCATCCTCGGACGACTGGGCCGGGCGCTGGCGCGCGCTGGTCGCAGAGCGGGCTGCCGCGGCCAAGGGCCACCGCGATCCTGGTTATTGGGACCGCCGCGCGCCGACCTTTGCCCGGTCCACGCAAGCGCGCTCAGATGCCTTCCTCGAAGTCCTGGCGCCGTACCTCTCCCTCCGCAAGACGCTGATCGACGTCGGCGCGGGCGCGGGGCGGCACGCGACTCCGCTCGCCGAGCAGCTCGAGTGGGTCACCGCCGTGGAGCCCTCGGAGGGAATGCGCACCCAGATCCCGCATCGCGACAACATGACAGTGGTCGCCAGCAGCTGGCAGGACGCCGCAGTGGCGCCTGCCGACCTGGTGATCTGCAGCCACGTTCTCTATGGAGTCGAAGACCCGGTCCCTTTCATCGCGAAGATGGAGGCAGCCGCCCGAGAGCGGATTTTCATCATGTTGCGTGAATCGCCGATGGCCCACCTTGGGGCGGTCGTCCGCGAGCAGCTGTTGGGTGCGGAACCTCGGCTGCCACGCTTCAGCGACCTCTTCATGCTGCTGATCGAGATGGGGATCGCGCCAGACGTGAGATTCACCAGCTACCCGAACCCGCAGAGGTACGCCGACCTCGAGGAGGCGCTCGAAGACTGCCAGGCGATGATCGGCGACCGCTGGGACGCAGAGAAGGGTCGAGCGATCGTCGAGGGCTTGCTCGAGGCCGACGGTGACGGGCTTGTGTTCCAGGGAGCCGTCACGCTCACGGGGATTGCGCATTGGCAGCCACAGACACGCTGAAGTTCCGTGGCGGCGATCTCCTGATCCGGCCGGTTAGGCCGGCTGACCGCGAGCGCGTCGTCGACCTCACACGCGACATCTGGGAGGGGCACGACTACGTGCCGCGCGTGTTCGACGATTGGGTTTCCGACTCAGCCTCTGCGTTCCAGGCGATCGAGCTCGATGGAATCGTCGTCGGGCTGCAGCGCCTGCGCCCTTACGCGCCAGGCCTGGTCTGGTACGAGGGGTTGCGCGTGGCGAGCAGCCATCGCCGGCAGGGCCTCGCTCGCCACATGCTGCAGTCCGCCATCGCCCAGGCGCGTGAGCAAGGATTCCGCGAGATGCGGCTGGCGACAGGCAACCCGTCCGCCGCCAAGCTGTTCGAGGAGGTGGGGTTCGTCCGGCTCCAGGACAACAGGTGGTGGAAGGGGCTTCGGGTCGAGGGCGGCGAGTCAGCGCGGATCCCCGGCCCGAGCGAGGCGGAGAAGCTGTGGGCAGGCATCGCCGCGAGCCCAGGCATCGAGCTGTGGGGTGGCGTCACGGCCGACTTCCATGGCGCCCAGGACCTGGGCGCGAAAGAGCTGGCGAGGCTGGCCGGAACCGGGATGCTCAGGTCGGGACCGGGAGGCCGCGCGATCGTGGCGCTTCGGGAGCCCTGGGGAAACAACATTGCGGTCGCGTTCGTCGCCGGCAAGGGTGGCGCGCTGCGTGAGCTGATGCTCGCGCTGCGTTTCGAAGCCGACGCTGACGGTCTCGATGACGTGACCGTGGCTCTGCCGCGCGACCATCCTGCCGGCGATGACCTCCGAGCCAGCGGATACGATTTGGCTAATGACAACGACACCAGCTACATCTACGGATTGAAGCTCTCGCCATAGCTATCGCAATGTCGCCCCCACCCTGGCCCTCCCCGCAAAGCGGGGAGGCCAATAGCACGAGATTGGTGCCATAAGCATGGCGCGTCGCTACGTGATCCTCGGCAACGGCATCGCCGGGCAGACGGCCGCGGAAGAGTTGCGCAAGCTGGAGCCCGACTCCTCGATCGTGATGATCGCGGCCGAACGCCATCCCCTTTACAACCGGGTCGCGCTGCCGAGGTATCTGCGCGGCCAGGTGCGCCGCGAGAAGGTCTTCATGCGCACCGAAGAGGACTACGCGAAACAGAATCTCGACATCCACTTCGAGACCTGGGCGACCGAGATCGACACCGGTGCCAAAGTCGTGCGTACGAACCGCGAACAGGAGTTCAGATACGACGCTGTCCTGATCGCCACGGGCGGCCGTCCGAAACCACCACCGTGGCCTGGCTCAGACCAGGTGTCGCAGACCATCGGGTTCCAGACGCTCGACGACACCGACGCGATCATCGAGAAGGCGGACGCCGCGGAAAGAGTGCTGGTGATGGGCGGCAGCTTCATCGGATATGAGCTCGCTGAGGGCGTCAGCTTTCGCAAGAAGGCAAAGCTCACGTGGATCATGCGCGGGCCCTGGTTCCTGCGCTACGTGCTGGACGAAGAGGGCGGCCAGCTTTGCCGGCAGCTCGGGGAGGCCCAGGGCGTCGAGTTCATCACCTCGGACGAGGTGCAGAAGTTCAGCCGGAAGAACGGCCGGTTTACGGCCGAGACCGTCAACGGGCACCATGTCGACTTCGACGTCCTTACTTATGGAGTCGGCCTGGACTACTACACAGAACCGGCCAGCGGGACCGGCATCGAGCTGAACAAGGGCATCGTCACCGACTCCAAGCTGCAGACCTCAATCCCCGGCGTCTATGCGGCCGGCGACATCGCGGTCTTCTACGACCTGATGGTCGAGCGTCACAACCAGATGGGCACCTGGGACAACGCCGAGGCGCACGGCAAGGTCACGGCGCGCAACATGGCCGGCGCGTCCGAAGACTTCTTTGACGTGCCGACGTACACGACAACGATGTTCGGTTCGACCCTGGCGGTGATGGGCGTCACGCCTGACGTGCAGCCGGACCTGGAGTCGGTGCGGACGTACAGCCTCGAGGAGAAGTACTACCGCAAGCTCTTCTTCAAGGACGACAAGCTGGTCGGCGCGATCATGATCGGACCGCCGAAGGGCCGCAAGAAGCTGATCGAGATCATGCGCTCGCGGCTGCGTATCGTGCGCCCGAAGCAAGACCTGCTCGACCCGAACAACCTGAAGGACTAGCAACGCTGTGGCGGCCGAGTATCACTTCGTCACGAACTGGAAGATCCAGGGCGCCGCCCGCGAGGTGGCAGAGGTGCTGGGCGATCCGCTCGGCCTGGCCCGCTGGTGGCCGTCGGTCTATCTCGACGTCCGGGAGCTCGAGGCTGGCGACCCCGTGACGCACGTCGGCAGGGTCATCGACCTCTAC
>JBGQGI010000170.1:0-4498 GCA_041497375.1 Candidatus Dormibacteraceae bacterium
GATGGAGAAGAAGGTCGACTACCTGGACCTCTCGGCTTCAGGACGCAAGATCGAGCTGCCCTTCCTGTGCCAGGTCGTTTTCTCCACCAACCTCTCGCCCACCGAGCTCGTCGACGAGGCCTTCCTCCGCCGCATGGCTTATAAGATCGGCGTCGGCAACCCGTCGCCGGAAGCCTTCGGACGCATCCTCAGGTACGAGTGCGACAGGCAAGGCGTCGCCTTCGACGAGAAGGCCATCGGCTATCTCCTCAACAACCTGTACGGCAAGAAGCCGCTGCGCGGATCGCACCCTCGCGCCCTGATCGCGCGCCTTGTCGACCTCGCCAACTACAGGCAGGAACCGCCCAAGCTCTCGCCGCAAACGCTGAAGGAGGCTTTCGACGCCTGCTTCAACCCGGCGCTGGGCAGCCTCACCGAAGACGACTGGGCAAGGCCCGCGATCAACTAGCTCGACTGGGCAAGGCCCGCGATTAACTAGGCCCGGCGCGTTATTCCCGCCAGACGCCGGCGGTGAGACTCCAGGTCGCTGAAGGCCCCTCGCTGCTCGTCTGGAAGCAACGCGGCGATCTCGACCATGATCGCGTCGGTCGCCTCCTGGTGCGAGATCCTGGTGCCATCCGGCCGCTTGGAAGCGACCATGAAGGGCTTGCCGAACGTGATCGTCACCGGCACCCGCCGAGGCCAGCGCGCACCTTTGGGCAGGCATTCGCGTGTCCCGCTCAGGCCGACTGGAACCACGGGGCAACTGGCTTTCTGTGCGATGAAACCGGCTCCCGGCTCGGGCGACGCCAGCACCCCCGAGTCGACGCGCGTGCCCTCCGGATAGATGATCAGCCCGTGCCCGGCTTTGAGCAGATCGAATGACCGCTTGAGCGCAGCTCGATCCGCCGTGTGTCTAACCACGGGAAATGCGTGGTACCGGCGAAAGAGGAATTCGGTGAGGCCGCCCTTGAAGTACTCCGATTTGGCCATGTTCCACGTGTCTCGTCTCGGAGTGAAGGCCGGCACCATCGGCGGATCGAGAGTCCCCGAGTGGCTTGGGCAGATGATGAGCGGACCGGTCCGGGGCACATTCTCGGCACCGACGATGCGAAATAGTCCGACCAGGTACGTGCGCGTCATCAAACGCATGAACCAGCGCAGGGCCGCGTAGATCATCTCGCCTCGCGTCGCTCGCGGACGTGCCGGAGGATTGCGTCGACGACCTCGTCGACCGTCAGATGGTCGGTGTCGATGACGATTGCGTCGGGCGCCGGCCGGAGCGGAGCCACCGCCCGCTGTGTGTCGACACGGTCCCGTGCCTCCACCTCCCTCCGCATCGCGTCTTCGTCAACGACCTCGCCTCGCTTTGCGTACTGCGCCGCGCGTCTTCGAACTTTCTCTTCGAGACTGGCCGTGAGGAAGAGCTTGGAGTCTGCGTCGGGGAATACGACGGTGCCGATGTCTCGACCCGCCATCACCACACCTCCCTGTCCAAGCCGCCTCTGCTGCGCCACCAGCGCCTCGCGTACGCCCGCGATTGCCGACACTCGTGGCAGCGCATCCATGTGATCGGCGTCAAAGATTCCTTCCGTCAGGTCGACACCATCGGCCCAAACCCGCTCGCCGTCGACCTTCAACTCCGTCTTCTGTGCGAGCTCGATGAGCGCGTCGACATCACCCGCATCGATTCCGCGCTCAGCCGCCAGCTTGGTCACCGCTCGATACATGAGTCCGCTGTCGACGAATGGGAGGCCGAGGGCCTCGGCCACTCGCTTGCCGACCGCGGATTTTCCTGAAGCCACACCGCCATCGATGGCGACGATCACTTGGGCGGGGGGGCTGCGCCGGGATCTGGCTTTGCCAGGCCCGCCGCATCCAAGGGGGGCCCTCCCCCCTTCAAACCGATACCGACGGCGCGACGGAGCGCGGTCACCTCCGCGTCACCGAGCAAGCGCCAACCGCCAACCTTGAGGCGGCCTATCTTCAACGGCCCAAACCCGACACGACGGAGGGAGTGGACCTTGTGGCCGACCCCATGCACCATCCGGCGCACCTGTCGGTGGCGGCCTTCGCGAATGACGATTCGGAGCTCCGCCAGGACTGAGTCACGACTTCCCGGAGTCACGGCGACGGTTTCGACCTCAGCGGGAGCGGTGACGCCGTCCTCGAGCTTCACACCCGTCCGAAGAGTCTCGAGGTCGGCTGCGGTCGGGTTGCCGATCACCGTGGCGATGTATTCCTTGGCGACTTTGTAACGCGGGTGGGTGAGGCGGAAGGCGAGCTCGCCGTCATCGGTGAGCAGCAGCAAGCCGGATGTATCAGCATCGAGCCGCCCGACCGGAAACAGCCGGTGACCCGCCTGCCCCTCGTCTCCGACCACATCGAGCACTGTCGTACGCGCCTCCTCGTCGCGCGCGGTGGTGATCACCCCTAGAGGCTTGTTGATGACCACGTAACGGTGCCTGGTCACCGGCCTCACGGCCAGGCCGTCGACGGTGACCACGTCTTTGTCCGGATCGACGAACATGCCCGAAGGCGGCGGGACATCGCCGTTCACGCGAACCGCGCCTGAAGCGATCAGGGCGTCTGCCGCGCGGCGGCTGGCCACCCCCGCCCTGGCGAGAAAACGGTTCAGCCTCTCTTTTAGCTGCCCGTGGTCAGAGGATTCGTCGGAGATGATCCCACCTCCCTGCGGTCGAGCCGAGGGGTGGGCAGGTGATCGAGCGACTCGAGACCCATCACCTGGAGAAACCTCATCGTGGTGCCGTACAGCCTCGGCAAGCCGGGCCCGGTGCCGCGGCCGACCTCGGTGATCAGGTCGCGAAGCTCCAGGTTGGTGAGCACGCTCTCGCAGTTGACGCCGCGCACCTCTTCGATGCGCGAACGTGGCACCGGCTGCTGGTACGCGACGATCGCCAGCGTTTCGTACGCCGCCGGCGAGAGCTTGCCGGAAACCTCCGGGCGAAGCGCGCGACGCACGGCGGCCGCGTAAACCGGGCGCGTAGCGAGGTTCAGCTCGTCGTGGTGACGCATCAGCATCACGCCACGTCCCTCGAGCGCAGCCTTCAGGTCCACGAGTGCTTGCTCGACCGCTGTGCGGTCGCTGCTCGTCGCCTGTTGCAGCTCACGCAGCTTGATCGGCCGGTTGGAGCTGAAGAGAATTGCCTCGAGCGTCGCAGACAGCTCGCTCATCCTGCAACGACCTCAGCTGCATTTCGAGGTTCGATATGAATAGGCCCGAAGCGTTCTTTTTGCCGCACGCTGATGAGCGATCGCCTCAGCAGCTCGAGCACGGCGACGAACGTGACCACCGCCGCGAGGCGATCCTCCGATTCAAGTATCAACTCGAGCAGCTCGATCGGCCCCACGCGCAGCCGCCTGGTGATCACATCGAGCTTTTCCTCCAGCGTCCACGTCCGGCCGGTGACGACAAGGGGTCGCGGCGGGACGCGTGCCAGGACGCTATTGAACGCGACGACCAGGAGTCCGACCTCCAGGGGCTCTTCCTGTCCGGCCGCATCGACCTGCCGCGTGGGCGGCGGAAACGCGAACGGCTCCTGCTCCGCGCGGGTCATCAACCCTTCCGCCATCTCTTTGTACGCGCGATACTCCTCGAGGCGCTGGCGGACGTCCTCCTCCCAACCCAGCAGCTCGGTCTCCTCGTCGGTCGGCTGCTCGCCGGGCAGGAGGCGGATCGACTTCAACAGCAGCAGTCGCGCCGCCATCCACAGGAACTCCGCCATCTCGGCAGGGTCGGCCACCTCGCGCCCGGCCAGCTCGATCAGGTAGCTGTCCGTGATCTTGGCGAGAGAGACCTCGAAGATGTCGACCTCCTCGCGTTCGACCAGGGCCAGCAACAGCTCGAGGGGCCCCTCGAACACCGGCGTCTTGACGTCGAGGCGCGGACCTGCGACTGGCGGTTCCACGACGGGTAAGGCTATCGCAGGTTGACTTGGTGGAACTTCTCGACCCGAGCGGTGGCTCGCCAGCGTCGCATCAATGAGGCGGGACTGCGGGTTTGGCTCGTGTGCGCGAGGCGGGCCTCGATCTTCTTGCTCAGCACGCCGCCTACGTCGACCTCGAGGTTCGGCTCCAGACCGCCAAAGCACCATGCCTCCGCGGTCTCGTGCGGCGCCCCCAGTTTCGGAAAAGTCAGCGGGTCGCGCGCACTCGGCCACGCAGCGTCCAGCGAGACGCGGCCCACCACGCGATGGTCAGGATGAAAGCGATAAGGAACATTCGGGTCGAAGGTGAGAAGAACGTCGGGCTTGGAGATGCGGATCTCGGCGACGAGCTCTTTACGCAACTCGAGGCTCTCGACCAGCTCGGCGTCCGGATGCCGGAGAAATGCAACACGCTTGACTCCGAGCACGTCGGCCGCCAGCTCCTGTTCGCGCTCGCGAATCTGCGCCATCTTGGCTCGAGACTTGGTTGTGTCACGCGCGCCTTTGTCGCCAGAAGTCGCGAGGACGAAATCGACGGCGACTCCGCGGCCGGTCATCATCAGCACGACGCC